>NZ_JBEOUL010000010.1:0-226887 GCF_040304075.1 Kitasatospora sp. NPDC094015 | reverse complement strand
CAAGAACCGGGCCACCCGCCACGACGTCGGCAAGACAGTGAAACGCGCCGATTCGATCAAGGAACACCAAGCTTGGCGAGGATAAATCCCAAGCTCAGGCGTGTTCGAGTTCGGCGTCGATCGCGTCGAGGAGCAGCCGGCGGGCGTGGTCCAGCGGGAGGGAGCCGCTGAGCCAGCGGGTGCTGAGGCCTTCGAGGAGGGAGGTGAGGCGTTCCGCGGCGGCCGCGTGGGCCGGTGCGGTGCCGGCGGGGTGGGCGCGGCCGAGCAGTTCGGCGATCTCGTGGACCCAGGTGTGGGTGGCCTTGGCGAGTTCCACGCGCAGCTCCGGTTCGAAGACCGCGCTGGCTCTCAACTCGCCCCAGGCGGTGCTGTTCTCCCGTACCTCGGGGGTGTCCTGCAGTTCCAGCAGCAGGACCTGTTCCAGCTCGGCGCGCGGGCTGTCCGGGGGAGTGGCGGGGTCGCGTTCCGCGGTGTAGCGGTCGGCCCGGTCGCTGATGAACTCCAGCGTCCGGCGCAGGATCCCGGCCCGGTCGGTGAAGTGGTAGTAGATCAGCGAGGTCGACACCCCGGCCTCGGCCGCCAGCTCGCCGACGCGCAGCCCGCGGACCCCACGCCGCGTGATGACGCGGGTGGCCGCTCTGAGGATCTCTGTTCGACGGTCCGACACGAGGCGCCACTCTACCCGTCGGTGAGGGCTTCGGGGCACGATTCCTGATCGAAATTTCAGGGACCTTCCGAGGCCGGTCCGCTGCGAGGTGCCATGTCAGGGGCGGCTACGTGCGCAGATCCGCCGGTGAACGACCGGAGTCGCGGGGTTCGCCAGGACTCGGGGCGCCCGGAGTATTGACTGAATTTTCAGTTGGGGGCAGGATGCGGTGCGCGGCGGTACCCCTCGCCCCTCGCACCCGGTGCGACGGAAGCGCGAGCGGCCACGGGTGAGACCCGCCGCCACCTCCGGGCGCTGCCCGCCGACACGGCCGCCGATCCGCGGCCACCCACGATCCGTACGGGAGACAACACATGACCCTCGGGACCTTCCGGATGCCCGCAGAGTGGACCGAGCACGAGCGCTGCCTGATGGCCTGGCCCACCAGGGCCGAGCTGTGGGGCGCGACCTTCGAGGAGGTGAAGCGCGAGTACGCGCAGGTCGCCCGGGCGATCGCGGAGTTCGAGCCGGTGACCATGGTCGCCTGCCCGGGGCAGGGCGAGGAGGCCCGCGGCCTGTGCGGCGACGGCGTCGAGGTGGTGGAACTCCCGCTCGACGACTCCTGGTTCCGCGACTCCGGCCCGATCTTCGTGCTCGGCCCGGCGGGGGAGCGGGCCGGCGTCGACTTCCGGTTCAACGCCTGGGGCGGGAAGCACCACCCGTTCGACACCGACGACCGGATCGCCGGCGTCCTGCTGGAGCACCTGGGCGTCGAGCGGATCGACTCCCGGATGATCCTCGAAGGCGGCGCGATCACCGTCGACGGCGAGGGCACGCTGATCACCACCGAGCAGTGCCTGCTCAACCCCAACCGCAACCCCGGCATGAGCAAGGCCGAGATCGAGGCCGAGCTGATCGCCAAGCTCGGTGTCTCCACGGTGATCTGGCTGCCGTACGGCGGCCTGCTGGACACCGAGACGGACGGCCACGTGGACGGCGTCTGCGCCTTCGTCGCCCCGGGCAAGGTCGTGGTCCAGCTGCCCGCCGACCCGGCCCACCCCGACCACGAGCGGATGCGGGCCAACCTCGCCGTGCTGGAGGCCGCGGTCGACGCCAAGGGCCGGCGGCTCGAGGTCGTACCGCTGCCGCAGAGCGCGTTCGTGCAGGTCGACGGCAAGGAGACCGAGGTCGGCTACCTCAACTTCTACGTCGCCAACGGCGGCGTGGTCGTGCCGGTCGCCGGCCACCCCGAGGACGAGGGGGCCCTCGCCGTGCTCGCGGCCGCGCTGCCCGGCCGCAAGGTCGTCGGGGTCCGGGCCCGGGTGATCGCCTACGGCGGCGGCGGCATCCACTGCATCACCCAGCAGGTGCCGGTCGCCCACCCGGCAGGCCCGGCCGACCCGGCCTCCTGAGTCGGGCCGCCCGCGCCCCCACCGCCAGCGGCGCACCGATCCACCTCCTCGCCGACCCCCTCGTGAGCACGGAAGAGAGACCCCGATGACCCACCCCCAGGACGGGGCAAGATCCCGCAGAACCCCGCTCCACCGCCCGGGCACCACCCCCACCGCGCGCCGGGCCGCCCTGCCCGTCGCCGCGCTCGCCGCCTTCGCCCTGGTCGCGGCCTGCGCCGGCCCGCCGAAGGGCGGCGCCGCCACCGACGGGACCGGCGTCACGCTGTCCGCCGACACCCCGGCCGCCAAGGGCCCGATCGACTCCTTCACCTGGGCCCTCTACGCCGAGCCCCCCACGCTCGACTACATCGCCGCGTTCGACTACCCGCAGAACACGATCCTCTCGAACGTCTGCGAGAGCCTGATGCGGTGGACCCCGCAGCTGACCCTCGCCCCGGGCCTGGCCGAGAAGGCCACCAACCCGGACCCGACCACCTGGGTCTACGACCTGCGCCCCGACGTGCACTTCCACGACGGCAGCGTGCTGACCGCCGACGACGTGGTGTACAGCCTCGGGCGCCAGATGAACCCCGACAACGCCGCCGCCTGGGCCCAGCAGTTCCAGAACGTCAGCACCGTCACCAGGACCGGCCCGCTCCAGGTGACCGTCAAACTCACCAGGCCCGACTCGCAGTTCAACCAGTACATGGCCACCGCCGCCGGCGTGGTCGCCGCGAAGGCCGGGATCGAGGCCGCCGGCCAGGACTACGGCACCTCCGGCAGCCTGGACTGCACCGGACCGTTCGAGCTCGGAGCCTGGAACAAGGGGCAGTCCATCGAACTGCGCCGCTTCGACGGCTACTGGGGCACCAAGGCGAAGGCCGCCAAGGCCGAGTTCCGCTTCCTCACCGACCCCTCGGCCCGGGTCAACGCCATGATCACCGGCGAGGTCGACGGCGGCTACCTGATCCCCACCGAGAGCTACGACCGGCTGCGCACCAGCGGCGTCGGCACCCTCTCCTTCGGCGAGGGCCTCAGCACCGTCAACGTCAACGTCACCACCATGCAGGGCGTGCTCGGCGACGTCAGGGTCCGCCAGGCGCTCTCCCTGGCGCTCGACCGCGCCGGCTTCGCCAAGGCCGGGCTCGGCGGCGCCGGCACCGTCACCGGCTCGCTGACCACCAGGGCCGCCTGGGCCGCCGCGCCGCAGGAGGTCCGCCGGAGCGCGTTCGAGGGCCTCACCCCCACCGCCCCGGACCTGGACCGGGCGAAGGCCCTGATCAAGGAGGCCGGCGCCATCGGGAAGACGATCACCGTCGCCACCAGCCCGATCGGCCAGGACGTCTCGCTGCTGGCCACCGCCGTGCAGGCGGCCGGCACCAGCATCGGCCTGAACGTCGAGCTGAAGACGGTGGCACCCAACGCCTTCACCGCGCTGTTCACCTCCGCCGAGGCCCGCCAGGGCATCGACCTGTTCCCCGAGACCTACTACGACTCCATCACCGACCCGCTCGACCTGCTGGCCAACTTCCGGACCGGCGCCTTCCAGAACTTCGCCTCCTACAGCGACCCCGGCTACGACGACCTGGTCAAGCAGGCCACCGAGGCCGCCGACCCGGCGCAGCGGTACGCGATCGAGGCGAAGCTCCAGCAGACCGCCTCCCGGCAGCTGCTCTGGATCCCGGTCGCCGAGTGGCCGACCGCCCTCTTCCAGAACAAGCGGATCACCGGCGCGCCCACCACGATCTCGTACATGTACTACCCGTGGGCCGCGGACGTGGGTGCGGCCCGGTGAGCGGCGCGGTGAAGGGCCCGGCGGGCGGCTCGGCGGGTGGCTCGCTCGGCTTCCTGAGGTTCGCCGCCCGCCGGCTGGCCGAGATGGCCGCCACCCTGGTCGGCGCCTCGTTCGTGATCTTCGGTGCGATGTACCTGGCACCGGGCAGCCCGGCCGGCTTCCTGCTCTCCGGCCGCTCCGCCTCGCCGGAGGCGCTCAAGGCCGTCAACGCGCACTACCACCTGGACGACCCGTTCCTGCTCCAGTACCTGCGCTGGGCCGGCCAGATCCTGCACGGCGACTTCGGCCGCTCGATCACCTACCGCACCGACGTCTCCCGGCTGCTCGCCGACCGGCTGCCGGCCACCCTGCTGCTGGTCGCCATGGCGCTGGTCCTGGTGACCGCGGCCGGCCTGCTGCTCGGCTGGATCGGCGCCGTCCGCGGCGGGCGCACCGACTCGGCCGTCCTGGTCGGCACCACCTTCGCGCTCGGCACGCCGTCCTTCGTCGCCGCCGTCCTGCTCCAGGGGCTGTTCGCGGTCGAGCTCGGCTGGTTCCCCACCGGCGGCACCGGGGAGGGGTTCGGCCAGCTGCTGTGGCACCTCACCCTGCCCGCCGTCGCGCTCGCCCTCTACCTGATCGGCCTGCTGGCCCGGGTCACCCGGGCGGCGATGCTGGAGGTGCTCGGCCAGGAGCACGTCACGGTGGCCCTCAGCCGGGGTCTCTCCCGGCACCGGGTGATCCGCCGGCACGTGTTCCGCAACGCCCTGGGCACGGTCCTCACCACCGGCGGCCTGATCGTCTCCACCCTGCTGGTCTGCACCGTGCTGGTGGAGTCCGCGTTCAGCGTCGGCGGGATCGGCCAGCTCCTCGAACTGTCCACCACCACCAAGGACTTCCCGACCGTGCAGGCCATCTCCCTGATCATGGTGGGGCTGTTCATGACGGTGAACCTGGTCGTCGACCTGCTGCACCCGCTGGTCGATCCCACGGTCACCCTCGGGGCCAGGAGGTCCCCCGCATGAGCACCACCGTCCTGCGCCGACCGGGCCTGGCCCGGATCCGCACCACCCGGGCGCCGCTCCAGCACCTGTGCCTCGGCTTCGTCGCCCTGGTGGTGCTGGCCGCCGTCCTCGCCCCCTGGATCGCCCCCTACGACCCCAACCGGATCGAGCTCGGCAACGCCCTCGCCGGGCCGTCCGCCGACCACCTGCTCGGCGTCGACGCCTCCGGCCGCGACACCCTCGCGCGCCTGCTGACCGGCGCCCGCACCTCGCTGCTCGGGCCGCTCGGCGTGGTCGCCTTCTCCACCCTCGCCGGCGTCGCCGTCGGCGTCACCGCCGCCTGGCGCGGCGGCTGGCTGGACTCGGTGCTCTCCCGCAGCACCGAACTGGTCTTCGCCTTCCCCGGCATGCTGCTCGCCATCCTGATCGTCTCGGTGTACGGCGAAGGCCTGCTCGCCCCCGTCATCGCGCTCGCCATCGCCTACCTCCCGTACGTCAGCCGGCTCACCCGCTCCCTGGTGCTGGCCGAACGCGGCCGCCCGTACGTCGAGGCCTACCAGGTCCAGGGCCACTCCGGCCTGCAGATCTGCCTGCGGCACGTGATCCCGGCCGTCACCCCGGTCGTGCTCGCCCAATCCACCGTCAACTTCGGCTACGCCCTGATCGACCTCGCCGGCCTCTCCTTCCTCGGCCTCGGCGTACCCGCGCTGACCCCCGACTGGGGCCGGATGGTCTTCGACGGCCAGTCCGCCGTCCAGCACGGCTACCCGCTGTCGGCGGTCCTGCCCTGCGCCGCCGTCGTGCTGACCGTCGTCGCCTTCAACGTCGTCGGCGAACGCTGGGCCGACCAGGTCGCCAGGAGGGACCGATGACCACCACCCTCGACATCCGGGCGTACCACCTGCGCCTGCCCGACACCGCCCGCCCGGTCCTGGCCGGCGTCGACCTCACCGTCGACGCCCGCGAGACCGTCGCCCTGGTGGGGGAGTCCGGCTCCGGCAAGAGCCTCACCTCCCGCAGCGTGCTCGGCCTGCTGCCCCACGGCGCCACCACCGGGGGCACCGTCGAGGTCGACGGCGAGGACGTCCTCACCATGACCCCCGACCGGCTGCGCCGGCTGCGCACCTCCACCGCGGCGATGATCTTCCAGGACCCCCGGGCGGCCATCAACCCGCTCCGGCGGATCGGGGACTTCCTCACCGAGAGCCTGCGGCTGAACGCCGGCACCGGCGCGCGGGCCGCCACCGACCGCGCCGTGGAGATGCTGGAGGCGGTCGGCCTGAGCGCCGCGGTGCTGCGCCGCCACCCCGGCCAGCTGTCCGGCGGCATGCTCCAGCGCGTCATGATCGCGGCCGCCCTGATGGGCGACCCGGCGCTGATCCTCGCCGACGAGCCCACCACCGCGCTCGACGTCACCACCCAGGCCGAGGTGGTCGCCCTGCTCGGCGACCTGCGGGAGCGGTTCGGCACCGGCCTGCTGTTCGTCACGCACGATCTCGGCCTCGCCGCCGCGATCAGCGACCGGGTGTACGTGATGTACGCCGGACGGATCGCCGAGACCGGCCCGGCCGCCGCCCTGTTCGAGCGCCCGCGCCACCCGTACACGGCCGCCCTGCTGAACTCGACCCCGCGCCCGGACGCCCCGCAGGGCCGGCTCGCCGCCATCGAGGGCCGCCCGCCCGGACTGCGCGAGGACCTGACCGGCTGCTCGTTCGCCGCCCGCTGCCCGCTGGCGACCTACCTGTGCAGCCAGCAGGCCCCAGAACTGCTGCCGGTGGCGGGCGAACCGGCCCGCCGCACCGCCTGCCACCACACCGACCGGATCGGTACCCGGGGCGGCGCCGATGCCTAGCAGCTCCGGGGGGAGCACCCCCACCGCCCGGCCGCAAGGAGCACCAGCGATGCGCAAGACCGTCCTCGAGGTCCTCGGCCTGCACCGCTCGTACGGGGGCGTGCGGGCGGTGGACGACGTGAGCCTCACGCTCGCCGAAGGGCGGTCGCTGGGCATCGTCGGCGAGTCCGGCTCCGGCAAGACCACCACCGCGCGGATCATCGTCGGCCTGGAGCGCGCGGACTCCGGGCGGGTCCTGGTGCACCGGCGCGACCGCACCGAACGCGGGCGCGGCCGGGCCGACCGGCTCGCCCGGGCCCGCGAGGTGCAGATGGTCTTCCAGGACCCGTACCTCTCGCTCGACCCCCGGATGCCGGTCGCCACCGTCCTGCGGGAGACCCTGCGGCTGCACTTCCCCGGCACTGACCACGAGCGGCGGATCGCCGAACTGCTCGACCAGGTCGGCCTCGGCCCCCGGGAGGCCGCCGCACTGCCCCGGCAGCTCTCCGGCGGCCAGCGCCAGCGGGTCGCCATCGCCCGCGCGCTCGCGGTGGAGCCGGCCGTGCTGGTCCTGGACGAGGCGGTGGCCGCGCTCGACGTGTCCGTGCAGGCGCAGATCCTCAACCTGCTCGCCGACATCCGGGCCGCGACCGGCATCGGCTACCTGTTCATCACCCACGACCTCGGGGTGGTGCGGTGCGTCACCGACGAGGTGGTGGTGATGCGCCGGGGGAGGATCGTGGAGTCCGGCCCGACCGCCGAGGTGCTCGCCCGGCCCCGGCACCCGTACACCCGGCTGCTGCTGGACTCCGTCCCCGTCCCCGGCTGGGACCCGCGGCGCATCGCCGCCGCGCGCCGCGCGCTGTGACCCCGGCCCGGCGGCCCGCCGCCGCGCGGGCGCGCGGGCCGTCCGGCGGGCGGACGGCACGCCGCATACCATCGGAAACCACCCGGTTCAGGACGGTACGCGCACCGACAGGGGACCCGCATGAACCACCCCGCCCTCACCCGCCGGACCGTGCTGCGCTCGGGCGCGGTCCTCGCCGCCGCGGCCCTGCTCGACGGCTGCGGCTCGGGCGGCGACCCGGCCGGCGACCCGGCCGGCAGTGCCACGCCGTCCGAAGGACCGTCGGTGGGCTCGGCGCAGTCCACCGGCTCCCTGACCGCGGCGGCCGGCCTCGCCATGCCGGCCGAGTGGCAGCCGCACACCCGCACCTTCATGGCCTGGCCGGCCCTGGAGGAGGTCTGGGGCGACCAGCTGGGCGCCGTCCGCCAGGACATCGCCCGGGTCGCCCAGGCGGTCGGGCGGTTCGAGCCGGTGGTCCTGATGGCGCGCCCGGAGCAGCGCGCCGAGGCGCAGCAGCTGTGCGGCTCCTCGGTCGAGGTGATCGACCTCCCGGTGGACGACCTGTGGGCCCGCGACACCGGCCCCACCTTCGTCACCGGTGCGCCGGGCCTCGCCGGGGTGGACTTCCACTTCAACGGCTGGGGCGGCAAGCAGACCCACGACGCGGACGCCCGGGTGGCCGCGGAGCTGCTCGACCGGTACCGGATCCGGCGCATCGACGCGCCGCTGACGGCGGAGGGCGGCGCGCTGGAGGTGGACGGCGAGGGCACCCTGATGGCCACCGAGAGCTCGCTGGTCAACCCCAACCGCAACCCCGGGCTCGACCGGGACCGGATCGAGGCGGACCTCAAGGGGCTGCTCGGGGTGCGGAAGGTGATCTGGTTCCAGGGCGTCGCCGGCAAGGACATCACCGACTGCCACATCGACGCGCTGGCTCGGTTCGCCGAGCCGGGCGTGGTGGTCCTGCACCGGCCGGGCCCGGACACCCCGCCGGACATCTGGTCCACCGCCTCGGACCAGGCGCTCCAGGTGCTGCGGGGCGCCACCGACGCCCAGGGCCGCCCGCTGCGGGTGGTCGAGCTGACCGAGCCGGACTTCACGGCGATCACCGGGCACGGCGACGACTTCCTGGCGACCTACCTCAACTACTACGTGGTCAACGGCGGGGTGATCATGCCGAAGTTCGGCGACCGGGCCGCCGACGACCGGGCCGCCGGGGTGCTCGGCGACCTGCACCCGGACCGCGAGGTGGTCCAGGTCCCGATCGACGCCATCGCCGCGGGCGGTGGCGGGATCCACTGCTCGACCCAGCAGCAGCCGGTGGCACCGGCGTCCTGAGGCGTCAGCGACCGGTGCCCGCGGCGGTTGCCGGCCCGAGCACCAGGGTGCGGACCACCGCGCCGGCGTCGACCTCCGGGTCGAGGGCCTCGATGGCGGCCAGCCCGTCCACCCCGGCGGCGGCCGCCTCGCCGAGCGGGCGCGGGTCGAGACCGTCGCCGCGCTCGTCGGCGAGCACCTGGAAGAGCGCCACGAAGCAGGCCCGCCACTGCCGGTACTCCTGCGCCAGCGCGGCCCGCACCCGGTCGTCGTTGAGTGCGAACCAGTGCAGCGCCGAGTGCAGCCGGGACAGGTCGGCGCCCTCGGGCCGGGTCAGCAGCGCGACCACCCGCTCGGCGCGCTCCGCGAAGCTCCCGGGCGCCTCGACCGCCCGTTCCAGCGGTGCGATCCACTCCGGCCGGATGTCCTCGACGACGGCCAGGATCAGGTCGGTCCGGTCGTGGAAGTGGTAGTGGCACATGCCGTGGGTCACCCCGCCGGCGGACGCCACGTTGCGGGTGGTGAAGGGGACGCTGCCGTCGCCCGCCAGCAGCGTCCGGGCGGCCGCGATCAGGCGGGCCCGGGTCTGTTCGCCCTTCGCCGACGCGCGCCCGCGCGCGGCCGGCCGCTCCGCCGGGACGGGCAGGGATCGGGAGTCACTGGTACCTGTAGCCACCCGCGAACTGTAACGAAGCGGCCGGGCCCGGTGGGTCCGCAGCGCGTACCCGGGCCGCCGCCGACCGTGCTGCCTGCCCCGAGCGCGTCGCCGCGGGGTGGGTGGGCGCGCGGCGGATCCGATCCAGCTCTGCGCAAAGTATTGACCGAGCGCTTGGTCAGTTATAGCTTCCTTGCCACCCCCCGGCGGTCGGATCCGCCGGTTCCCCCACGGAGGTCGAGCAGATGAACGAGCAGGTGGCAGAGGAGAATTCGGCCGGCAGACCGGAGATGCCGGCGCTGGGCCGGCGCCGGGTACTGGCGGCGGCGGGGCTCACCGCGGTCGGTGTGGTCTGGGCGGCGAACAGCGGCACCTCGCAGGTCGCCCGGGCCGCAGACGCCCCCGGCTGCGGCACCCCGAGTCCCACCCCGTCCCCCACCCCCACCGGGGGCACGGGCACCTTCCGCGTCCCGATCGACACCGTCCGGCACACCCGGACCTGGATGGCCTGGCCCGACAGCACGGCGATCTGGGGCAGCGGCGGCGGTCGCGGCGGCACCTCGCTGGCCGGGATCCAGGCCAACATCGCGCTGATCGCCAACACCATCGCCAAGTACGAGCCGGTCGTCATGTGCGCCAACCCGGCCAGCGCCGCCGCCGCGAAGCGGGCCTGCAGCGCCGCGAACGTGACGGTGATCAGCACCATCCCGGTCGACGACTGCTGGATGCGGGACTCCGGGCCGGTCTTCCGGACCAACGGCGCGGGTGGCCTGGACGCCATCGGGCTGAACTTCAACGGCTGGGGCAACAAGCAGACCCACGCCAAGGACGCCCAGGTCGCCCGGCTGGTCGCCGCCTATGCGGGGGTCCCGTTCACCGCGGCCGCCGGCTTCGTGGCCGAGGGCGGCGCGATCGAGGCCGACGGCGCCGGCACCCTGATGGCCACCCGCAGCAGCATCCTCGACCCGGCCCGCAACGGGAGCATGAACCAGGCCGGGGCCGAGGCCGCGATGTGCGCCGCCTACGGCGCCTCCAAGGTGATCTGGTTCGACGGGTACGTCGACCAGGGCGACATCACCCGCGACCACGTGGACGCCACCAGCCGGTTCCTGGAGGTCGGCAAGGGCCTGGTCCAGCAGCCGAACGCCAAGGACCCGAAGGACGGCTGGAACAACGACGAGATCAACCAGTACAAGGTGCTGTCCACCGCCACCGACGCGGCCGGTCACCCGGTCGCCGTGACCAAGGTCGGCGGACCGGACTACAACGTGATCCGCTCGACCAGCGCCGACTTCGTCGGTTCCTACGCCAACTACTACGTCTGCAACGGGGCCGTCATCTCGGCCCAGTTCGGCGACGCCAAGGCCGATGCGGCGGCGAAGGCCGTCCTGCAGGGCCTGTTCCCCGGGCGGGTGATCGAGCAGCTCAACATCGACTCGGTCGGTGCGGGCGGTGGCGGGATCCACTGCGTGACCCAGCCGCAGCCGGCGCCGTAGCGGGGGCGGGAGGCGGTGCGGGCCGGGCCGGGGCGTCCCCCGACCCGGCCCGCACCCCGTGCGCGTGTTGCGCCCGTGCGGTCAGGGGCAGGTCTTCCAGGCCAGGTGGTAGACGGTGTTGATGTCGCCGTCGGTGGAGTCCATCGTCATGAAGCTGGTGGTTTTGGCCGGGTCGGACGTCCCGGCGCTCACCCGCAGCTCGGTGTTGATGTTGAAGTTCCGCAGCTCGCCGCAGGGCGCGTACACCAGGGCGGCCACGTCGACGGTGTCGGTGGCCTGCCAGCTGTCGTCCACCGGCCCCTTGAACTGGTGGCTGAGCGAGGCGGTCTGCGCGGAGCCCTGGAAGTAGTAGTTCGCCCGCTCGGTGCCGACGGCGCCCTTCTCCAGGTGGGCGAAGCCGCGGTAGTCGGCGGAGGCGATCGCGTAGGTGAAGCCCTGGGGGACGTGCACGTTCAGGTTGACCTGACAGTTCTTCCGGAAGTCGGTGGGCTTGGAGCCGACCCCGACCTGGGCCAGGTAATTGCTGTAGGTCACGGTGAACGCGGTGTTGTCGGGGGAGACCGCGACGGCGGCCGTGCCGGTCGGGCAGCCGGAGCCGTTGACGGTGGCCACGTCGATGACGATCTTGTCCGGCGGCGGGGTGGACCCGTCGCCGAAGATCGGGCCGCCCAGCAGGGAGGTGGCGGCGAGGCCGGCGGTGGCCAGCAGACGGAGCATCATGGGCCTTCCTTCCGATCGTTGCTGACCCCGGACGGCGGATGCACCGCCCGGGTTTGGCGTGTACATGGCACCACAGTCAACGGGCCCCGTACAGGGGGCGCGTGTTCATCCGCTCACGAAGCGTGAACCCTCCCTCGGCGGACACCACGAGGCGAGGGACCGTCAGATCTGCTTAGCGTGAGGTCATGGACAAGAACACCACCATCGTCCCGGCCACGGCCGAAACGGAGTCAGCCCCCATCTCGGACCGGGCGATACCGGCCGATCGCCACCTCCGGCAGCCCCGAGCGGCGGGCCGCGCCCGCCCGGGACGGGCGGCCAGGGCCGCCCGCAGGGCAGGCCGGATCGCCGCGGTGCTGGCGACCGCGGGTGCGATCAGCCTCGGCACGACCGTCGCGGCGGGCGCCGAGCCCGCCCCCGCCCACGCCGGCTGGGACGGTTCGAAGTACTGGTTCAAGAACAGCGCCGGCGCCTGGCGCTGGACCACGCACTACGACGTCTACCTGAGCCGGATCTCCGGCGCGCCGGCAGCGTCGGCGGCCCCCGCGAGCAGTGGCGGCGGGATCAAGCAGGGCTGGGACGGTTCGAAGTACTGGTTCAGGAACAGCGCGGGTCAGTGGCGCTGGACCACCCACTACGACGTCTACCAGAGCCGGATCTCGGGTACGCCCGCCGCGCCCGCGGCCCCCGCGAGCAGCGGCGGCGGGATCAAGCAGGGCTGGGACGGTTCGAAGTACTGGTTCAGGAACAGTGCCGGTGAGTGGCGCTGGACCACCCACTACGACGTCTACCTGAGCCGGATCTCCGGCGCGCCCGCCGCCCCCGCGAGCAGCGGCGGCAGCGGTTCCTTCGAGGCGGCTGTCCAGTTCGCACTCGGCGAGGTCGGCACGCCCTTCCTGTGGGGCGGCAACGGGCCGGACGGGTACGACTGCTCGGGCCTGGTCCAGCAGGCCTACCGCCGGGCCGGCGTCAGCCTGCCGCGGGTCGCCGACGAC
Source organism: Kitasatospora sp. NPDC094015 (assembly GCF_040304075.1). Lineage (NCBI taxonomy): Bacteria > Bacillati > Actinomycetota > Actinomycetes > Kitasatosporales > Streptomycetaceae > Kitasatospora > Kitasatospora sp. NPDC094015. The sequence continues at coordinate 214,211 of NZ_JBEOUL010000010.1, read as the reverse complement.
CAGTACCGGGCCACCACCCCGATCAGCGCGAGCAGCCTGCGCCGCGGTGACCTGCTGTTCTGGTCCGAGACCGGGGACGCCGACGACATCGAGCACGTGGCCATCTACCTCGGCGGCAACCAGTACGTCGAGGCGGCGCGGCCGGGCACCACGGTCCGGGTCTCCACGCTCAGCAGCGGCTACTACCCGACCCAGATGGGCCGCCCCTGACCTCCCGTCCACCCCAGTGGGCCCGCGCCGCACCGGCGCGGGCCCCTTGCGCTCACCGCAGGGTCGGCACCGCGCAGCCGTCGGCCCACTCGACCGAGGTACCGGGCACGGTCCGCAGCCAGCCCTCGGCGAGGGCGGCCAGCCGCGCCCGGTCCGGTGGTGTCCGGCCGAGCCCCACCGCGTAGCGGGCCGATCCCGGGCCCGCCTCGACCGGCCGGGGCCAGGCGTGCGCCTCCGCGCACCCGGCCCGCTCCAGGGCGGTGAGCAGTGCCCGCAGCCGGCCGCGCAGCCGGCCGCGGGTGACCTCGAAGTCCTCGCCCGCCCGGGCCCGGACACGCAGTACGGCCCAGGCCGCGTGCCGCCGGTGCAGCGGTGGCGGTGACAGCAGTCCGGGTTGTGCGGGGCCGGCCGGATCGGTCAGCTCCCAGGCCCGGTAGAGCTCGCGGACCAGCAGGTCGCGCCCGCCCGGGCCGACCTGGTCGGTGCAGGGCCGGAGCGGCGCGGTCGGCGTCAGCACGGTCACCGGCAGGCCGGTCGCGGCGGGGGCCTCGGCTCCGGGCGGCGTGAGCGCCACCGGCTGCCGCCAGTCCCAGGCCGCCCAGTCGCCGAAGAACCGGTGCAGCAGGACTTCCGGGCTCTCGCCGCCGGGCGCCTGGCGGACGGTCAGCGCGGCCAGCACCGTCCAGGCCAGGCCGGGCAGCCCGCCGAACGGCGCCGAGTCCAGGCCGCGGGCCCTGGCCCAGGCCTTGACCTCGCGGGCGAGCCCGGCGAACGCCGCCCGTTCGGCGCCGACCGCGTCCGCCAGCGCCTGCGCGTCGCTGACCGCGCCGAGCGCCGTCGCGGCCGCCTCACCCAACTCGGCCCGCCGGGCCACCGCCTCGGCCGGCGGCAGCTGCCCGGTGCCGACGGTCACCAGGTCGACCGCGAGCGTGCCGATCCGCAGCCGCAGACCCGGCACCCGGGCCCCGGTCACCTGCCGTACGGCCGCCTCCGGCAGCGCAGTCGCCAGCCGGGTGCGGAGTTCGGCGGGGTCGACCGCGCCCGGCAGGGCGGCCACCAGGTCCAGGTCCGCGCCGGGCAGTTCGCACCCCAGGCGCCGGGAGCCGGCCAGGTGCAGCACGGCGGCCGCGGGCAGCGCGGCCGCCAGCCGGTCCAGCACGGGGCCGACCGGGTCGGCGGCGGGGGTGACGGCCTGCGCGGTGGTCGGGTCGCCGGTCGGTTCCGGCAGGCGGTGGATCTCGCCGGTGCCGAGCGCGACCGTCATCCGGGGCCGCATCGGCTCCTCGCCGCGGCGCGAGAGCAGCACCAGCTCGCCGACCCGCACCTGCTCCCGGCCGAGCCGGGTGGCGAGCCGGTCGGCGAGCCGCTGCGGGTCGGGGGCGCGACCCAGCGTCAGATGCGGGGTGTAGCCCTCGGCCCGCCCCCGGCACCCCGGGAAGCGCGCGCTGAGCGCGGAGTGCAGGGCGGCCCACGGTGCCGGGTCGGCCGCCGCCGGGTCGAGCCAGAGGGTGGCGTCGTCGCGGTGGGCGAAGGAGCGGACCCCGCCGAGTTCGGCGGCGAACGGCGGCTGCTCCGCCGCGACCCGGGCGACCAGTTCGGCGGCCCGGTCGAAGTCGGCCTCCGGGACGAAGCCGAACAGCAGGTTCACGTGCGGCGGCCACCGGTCGAGCTGCGGATCGTGGGCCGCGCGGACCTGCTGGATCGCCGGCCACAGCCCGGCCGGCGGGATCCAGGCGAGCGCGGTACGGGCGGTGGGCGCGCCGCGGAGCAGCTCGGCGCTCTCCTCCTCGCCGGTGTGCACGCCGGTGTCCTCGCCGTGGCCGGGCGCGGCGCCGACCAGGTCGGCGACCACCCCGAAGTGGTCCGAGGCGAACAGGCCGTCCGGCGCGGGGCGCTCGCCCAGCAGGGCGGCGCCGGCCGGGTACGGGTCCGCTCCGCGCAGCAGGATCCGGTCCAGCCGGGAGGCCCGGCCGGAGAGCGAGGCGACGGCGGCCAGCGGGTTGGCGCCCGGGTCGAAGGTGGGTGTCCGGTCGGCGGGCCCGTGCACCTCGCTCCAGGCGTCCCGCAGGCCGAGCGCCGTGGCGGGCCGCTCGGTGCCGTCGTTGAAGTCGCCCACCAGCACGAGCGGGCCCGCCACCGCGTCCAGGCCCTCCGACAGGCGGGCCAGCTCCGCATCGCGTCGCCCGGCGCCGTTCTCGGAGTGGTCGCTGCTGAGGTGCGTGGTGGCGACCACCAGCGGGCCGCCGGTGGTCAGCACGGTGACAGCCGCGACCGCCTTGTGCGGCCCGAGCTCGTGCCGGGCGGCCTCCGCCACCGGCAGCCGGCTGAGCAGCAGCAGGCCGCTGCCGGCCACGTCCGGCCCGGTCGGGTCGGTGTCCACCGCGTACCCGGCCCGCACCCAGGGCGCCGCCAGCAGCAGCCCGACCAGGGCGGGCTCGACCTCCTGCAGCGCGATCACGTCCGCGTCGGCGTGCTCCAGCGCGGCCAGCAGCAGCGGCCGGCGGCGGGCGGTGTGGATCCGCTCGCTGTCGTACCGGTCCCACAGCGTGTTCCAGGTGATCACCCGCAGCCGTGCCGGGGCGCCCGGAGCGGTGGGCACGACACCGGTGACGGGGCGCCAGCCGGCCGCGGCCGGATCCCAGGCGTGCGGGGTGCGGGCGGTGAAGAACGGCGCCCGCAGCCGGCGCGGGGCCCGGGCCAGGCCCAGCCCGGCCGAGTCCAGCCGGTCCAGCCCGGCCGCGCGGTCCCAGACCGGCACGCCGTCCGCCTCGATGAACAGCACCCGGTGCCACGGGATGTCGCCGCCCGGCACGAAGGCGGCCAGCGGCACCCGCGCGGGCGCGGCGCCGCGGACGTTGACGCCCAGCACGAACCGGGCCGGGTCGAACCGCTGGTCCCAGCGGACCCGGTGGTAGACCTCCTCGCTGGTGCGCATCAGAACTCCTCGTCCTCGAGCGTGCCGTCGCGGTCGCCGACGGCGCCGTCCGGGCCGACGTACCAGGTGCGGTGCGCCTGGCCGGGGTAGGGCTGCCCGAGTCGGCCGAGCTGCGCGGCCAGCACCGGTGGCGGTACCGGGTGCTCGCGGTGCGCGTTGCGCCGGGCCAGCTCCGCCCCGGTGACCAGCAGCACGGCGTGGGTGGTGAGCGCGTCGCGGCGGGCGGCCACCGCGTGCACCAGCGAGCGCTGCTGCTGGTTGAGCGAGGTCGCGTCCCAGACCACGGTACGGCGGCCGGTCAGTGCCTCGTCGAGCCGGGCCAGCGCCGCCCGCAGCAGTTCGGGATTGGCGCGCTGGTCCGACCGGCAGCCGCGGGCCGCGCGCAGGTCGTCCAGTGACACGGTCTCGTCGACGCCGGGCAGGGCGCGGGCGAAGGTGCTCTTGCCGCTGCCCGCCGGACCGACCGTCAGCACCAGCCGGGGGAAGTCGCCCGTGCGCCACCGCCAGCCGCGTGCGGCGGCCTCCTCCACGGTGCTGATCCGGCCGAGCGCGAACCCCTCCCTGGCCTCGGCCCAGCACCGGTCGGCCGCCGCGGCGGGCAGCCCGTCGAGGGCGGCCCGCAGGCCCGTGCGCAGTGGTGCGAGCGGGGCCTCGCCGAGCAGTCCGGCCTCCTGCGCGTGCAGCTCGGACCACTCGACCTGCTCCCGGTCCTCCCCGGCCTGCGGATCCGTCCGCCCGGCCGTCGCCGCCAGCGCGACCGCGTGCAGCACCCCGAGGTCGGCGGCGTACGACAGCCGGACCAGCCCCGCCCGGCGGTCCTGGTCCGGGTACGGGCGGTGCAGCGCCCGGTGCAGCCCGACCAGGTCGGCGACCCGCCGGGCCAGCGGCAGGCCGAGCGGTGCCACCAGGGCCGGGGCCAAGGCGGCGCGCCGGCCGCCGTGCAGCAGCGCCGCCAGCACGCCCGCCAGTCGGGCGGCGCCGCAGCGGCCGAGTGCGTCCAGCCGTCCGGTCACCTCGGCCACCGCGGCGGCGGCCGTCCCGGCTGCGGTCCCGGTTCGGGGCGGCCGCGCGGCGTCCTGCGGGTCGAGGTCGAGCGCGGCCAGCAGGGCCGCCGGGTCGGCGGGGCCGCCCGAGGCGGCGTCCCACAGCGCCGCGCGCGGACCGAGCCCGTTGGGCACCACCGCCGCGTGCATCCAGTGCGTACCGGTGCGCACGTGCGCCGGGCGGACCCACTTGGCCACCCGCCGGGCGAACTCCGCGCGCCCGAAACCGGCCACCGTCCGCACCACGTAGCCCTCCTGGCGCTCGGTGTCCAGCCGCAGCGCCCGCAGTGCCCGCTCGTCGAAGACCCCGCGCCACAGCACCGGCGGTGTCGGCACGCCGAGCCGGCGGGCGAAGCGGACGGTGTCGTCCCAGCCGAGGCAGTGCTCGCCGTCCCAGACCGAGAAGGCGGAGAACCAGCTGTCCAGGTCGTCGTAGCGGATCGAGTGCCGGGCGTACAGGTTCTCCCCGCAGACCCGGCGGCCGGGTGGGATCGCGTGCGCGATCCGGCCCTGCAGTGCTTTGACCCAGGCCCGGGAGGGGTGGTGCGCGGAGTCGAGGGAGCGGGCGTGCAGGCCGTCCCGGTAGAGCGTGGTGTTCTCGCCGTCGAGCTTCTCGGTGACCACCACCTCCAGGCCGGCGAACCCGGACAGGTCGCCCGCCCGCAGGTCGTCCGCGGATGCGCCCGGTGACCACGGCAGGTGCGCGGTGCGTGGGTAGTGCGTCCGCATGGTTCCCTGCTTCCCGAGGTCGTGGCGGTCCGGCCAGGGTAGGGCGGGCGGAAAGGTCGATCCATCGATTAATCCCCGGCCCGGCCGCCCTCCTGACCTGCTGTCGGGCCCGGTGCCGGGTGAAGATCGTCGGCCGGTATGCTGCGGCACCGTCAGGTGCGCGGCGCACCTGCGATCTGATCTAGGGACGGTTATCGCGATGATGGGACCGGCGCATGCGCTCTCCGGTGCAGCGGCCTGGCTGGGGGTGGGTGCGGCCGCGGCCGCACTGGACACCCCGATGCCGTGGCCGGTGCTCCTCGCCGGGGCGCTGATCTGCGCCGGAGCGGCGCTCGCCCCCGACCTCGACCACAAGGCGGCCACCATATCGAGGGCCTTCGGGCCGGTCTCGCGCAATCTGTGCGAGATCATCGACAAGCTCTCGTACGCGGCGTACAAGTCGACCCGCAAGCCGGGTGACCCGCGCCGCTCGGGCGGCCACCGCACGCTGACCCACACCTGGCTGTGGGCCGTGCTGTGCGGGGCCGGTGCGGCCGCGGTGTGCGTCTTCGGCGGGCGCTGGGGCGTGCTGGCGGTGCTGTTCGTGCACATGGTGCTGGCGATCGAGGGGCTGCTCTGGAAGGCCGCCCGGATGTCCAGCGACGTCCTGGTGTGGCTGCTCGGCATCTGCAGCGCCTGGATGATCGCCGACATCCTCGACAAGCCGGGCAACGGCTCCGACTGGCTGTTCACCGAGCCGGGCCAGCAGTACCTGTGGGTCGGCCTGCCGATCGTGCTCGGCGCGCTGGTGCACTGCGTGGGTGACGCCCTGACGGTCTCGGGCTGCCCGATCATGTGGCCGATCCCGATCGGGCGCAAGCGCTGGTACCCGATCGGCCCGCCGAAGGCGATCCGCTTCCGGGCCGGCAGCTGGGTCGAGATCAAGGTGCTGATGCCGGTCTTCATGGTGCTCGGCGGGATCGGTGCGATCGGCGGCCTCGGCTACCTCGGCTGAACCACCGCCGGTGTCCCGGCCGGCCGGCGTACCACCCGGTGTCCCGGCCGGCCGGCGTACCACCCGGTGCGCCGGCCCCGGGTGAAGTCTCTGTGATTGCCCTGCGCGGTGGGGCCGGCGCAGGCATGCTGCTGGGATGACGCACAACGGTGAGGACGTGCCCGGGTACCGGACGGTCAGGATCGGCGCGTCGGACGAGCCGGTCGAGGCGCTCGCCGACGTGGCGGCCTGGACGGCGCGGGAGGCGTACCCGAAGATCCTGTCGGCGGGCGGCCCGGTCTTCGGGATCGCCCGCGAGCGCGAGCAGGGCGGCTGGGAGCTGCACCCGTACTTCGTCAACTTCCAGCCGCAGGCGGCCCGGGACGCGCTGGCGATGACCCTGCGCCAGCTGGCCACCGAGGCCCGCGAGCGCGGCGAGCACACCGGCGCGGCGGAGTACGAGCGGGCGGCCGGGCGGCTCGACTGGGAGCCGCTGAACGAGGTGGCCGTGCTCGGTGAGCGCTACCGGGTGGTGCGCGGCGAGCGGTTCATCCGCTCCGGTCCGGACGGACCCGAGCCACCGCGCCCCACCGACCCGGACCCGGCCGGCCCCGACGACGGCGTCCGGACACCCGACCCGGCGGCCGGCTTCGTGCTCGACCCGGTCCGGCCGACCGGGATGTCCGAGGGCATCCTCAAGGTCGAGCTGCTCGGCCTCACCCCGGTCGCCGGTGCGGTGCCGGCCGACGTGCGGCGGGACGCGCTGCTGGTGACGGCCTCGCACCCGGGCGGGGTGCTGCTGCCCGTCGGGTTCATGGCCGCGGAGCTGGTGGACGGCCGTTGGGAGCCGGTGCCCCCCAACCACGGCAACACCCCGCAGCAGATCAGGGAGAGCCTGGCGCTCGGCCTGCGGGTGATCGATCCGGTGACCAGGGGGCTCGACCCCGACGAGCGCGCCGAGTACGCCGAGGCGGCGGAGCGCTGGGAGTCCGAGCGGCCGGTCGAGGTGGAGGTCGGCGGGCGGCGGCTGCGGGTGGTGCGGGTCGAGCGGCTGGTGCGGTTCGGCCCGGACGGCCCGGAGAGCCCCCGGCCGTCCGACCCGGACACCGAGCTGCCCTTCCTGGCCCAGGAGGAACTGCTCTGCGCGCAGGGCGACTTCCCGCGCGAGGACGGCGACCCGTTCGATCCGGGCGAGGCCGTGCTGGAGATGTCCCGCCTGATGCGCGAGGAGGAGGAGCGCCGCCGCGCCCGCCGCGAGCGCGGCTGAGCGACGGCGGCCCCGGTTTCCGGGCGCGCCTCACTCCGCGAGCGCGTCGACGATCTCCTGCACCGCCGGGCGGGCCCGCTCGGCGTCCGCCGGGACCAGCCCGATCCTGGTCCGGCGGTGCAGCACGTCCTCGGCGTCCAGCGCCCCCTCGTGGGTCAGGGCGTACTCGATCTCCGCGCGGGTGACGTCGATGCCCTCCACGATCTGCTCCAGCGGCCGGGGCAGCCGGGCCGCGTCCAGCACCGCCCGGGCCGCGCCGCCGTGCCGGGCGACCAGCGGTTCGGGCAGCGCGCCGGCGGTCGCCGGGCGGCTGTCGGGGTGCGTGGGCGCGCCGACCAGCGGCAGCCGGGCGGTGCGGCAGGCCGACGCGGCGCCGCCCCGCTCGCGCAGCACGAAGTCGACGGTGTCCTCGGCCATCGCCCGGTAGGTGGTCAGCTTGCCGCCGACCACGGTGACCACCCCGGAGGGGGAGCGGTGCACCACGTGCCGGCGCGACAGGTCGGCGGTGTCGCCGCCGCCGGTGTCGATCAGCGGGCGCAGGCCGGCGAACGCGCCGCGGACGTCCGCCCTGGTCAGCTCGCGGCCGAGGGCGGTGTTGACGGTCGCCAGCAGGAAGTCGATCTCCTGCTCGGTGGGCACCGGCTCGTCCGGGACCGGCCCGGGCGCGTCCTCGTCCGTCAACCCCAGGACCACCCGGTCGAGTTGCTGCGGCAGGGCGAAGACGAAACGGCTGGTCGACCCGGGGACGGGGACGGTCAGCGCGGCGGTGGGACGGCCGAGCGTGGCGGCGTCGAGCACCAGGTGGGTGCCCCGGCTCGGCCGCAGCCGGATCGAGGGGTCGACCTGGTCGGCCCACACGCCGGTCGCGTTGACCACGGCCCCGGCGGTGAGCGTGACGGTCCGGCCGGTCAGGGTGTCGGTGAGCTCCGCCGAGGTGCCGGTCACCCGGTCGGCCCGGACCCGGGTGAGCACGGTGGCGCCGTGCTGCGCGGCCGTCCGGGCGATCGCCAGGACCAGCCGGGCGTCGTCGATCAACTGCCCGTCGTGGGCGACCAGCGCGCCGCGCAACCCGTCGGTGCGCACGGCCGGCACCAGCGCGGCCGCCGCGGCGGGGCCGACCCGGCGGGCCCTCGGCAGTACCGACGCCGGCGTCCGCGCGGCCACCCGCAGCGCGTCCCCGGCGAGGAACCCGGTGTGCACCAGCGCCGCCGTGCCGCGGCCGACCGAGGGCAGCAGCGGGACGGCCTGCGGCAGGGCACGGATCAGGTGCGGGGCGGTGCGGGTCATCAGGATGCCGCGCTCCACCGCGCTCTCCCGGGCCACCCCGATCCGGCCGGAGGCCAGGTAGCGCAGCCCCCCGTGGACCAGCTTGGAGCTCCACCGGCTGGTGCCGAAGGCGAGGTCCCGGGCCTCCACCAGGACGGTCCGCAGGCCGCGCGAGGCGGCGTCGAGGGCGACGCCGGCCCCGGTCACGCCACCGCCGATCACCAGCAGGTCCACCGCGGGACCGGTGGCGAGGGCGTCGAGGTCGGCGGTGCGGCGGCGGGCGCTGAGCGCGGTGCTCGGGACGGCGGTCCCGCCCGGGTCGGCGGCGGTGCTCCGGTCGGTCATGGTTTCAGGTATCCGTTCAGGGCGAAGGCCAGTTCGCGGCGCCAGGCCTCTTCGGGCAGCAACTGGGCGACCATGCGGTGCGACTGGACGGTGGACTGGGCGATGAGCAGCACCATCGCGGCCAGCTCGGCCGGCTCCCCGGCACGGACCGAACCGTGCCGCTGGCCGAGCGCGAGGGCCTCGCGCAGCGCGTCCAGCAGGCCGCGCTGGCTGGTGCCGAGCCGTTCGACGACGTACTCGACCAGCAGGTCGGCGTCCGAGCGCAGCAGCGCCCCGAGCACCTGGTGGTCCCGGATCCGGACGGCGACCTCGACGATCCAGGCCACCACCGACTCGCGGTCGTCCGCCGCCCGCACCACGCTCTCCTGGGTGGCCCGGATCTCCCGGGTCAGCAGCGCGCCGACCACCGCGCGCACGTCCGGCCAGCGGCGGTAGACGGTGGGGCGGCTGACCCCGGCCCGGCGGGCGATCTCCGCCAGCTGGGTGCGCCGCGGGCCGAGGACGAGCACCAGCTCGGCGGCGGCGTCCAGGATCGCGTCGTCGACGCTGCGCGGAGCGTCGCTGTTCGAGGAGTCTCTGTGACTACTTGACATGATGTGGAAAACTGTAACGCATGCCATCTGATCCGCACGCAGGACCGAGCAAGCCCGCAGCACTGCCGCTGCCGCCGATGTCGTGGAACGCCTGGGGCGACCCGGCGCTCGCCAAGCCGCTCTCCGAGGACATCAAGGCGCTGCTGGAGCAGCTGCTCGGCGTCACGCCGCAGGAGGGCGCCGCGCCCACGGCCGACGAGGTCCTGCTGCGCCCGTCCGCGCTCACCGCGCAGGACCTCGCGGCGCTGGCCGCCATCGTCGGCCCCGACGCCGTCAGTGCCGAGGACGCCGACCGGCTGCCCCGGGCCGGCGGCAAGTCCACCCCCGACCTGCTGCGCCGGCGCAGCCGCGAGGAGCAGGACGCCCCGGACGCCGTGGTGCTGCCCGGCACCGAGGAGGAGATCGCGGCGGTGCTCGCGTACTGCTCCGAGCGGCGGATCGCCGTGGTCCCGTTCGGCGGCGGCACCAGCGTGGTCGGCGGCCTCGACCCGGTCCGGGCCGGCTTCGACGCGGTCCTCTCGCTCGACCTGCGCCGCTTCGACGCGCTGAGCGACCTGGACGAGGTCTCCGGCGAGGCCACCCTGGGCGCGGGCCTCACCGGCCCGCAGGCCGAGCAGCTGCTCGCCGCCCGCGGCTTCGAGCTCGGCCACTACCCGCAGAGCTTCCGCTTCGCCACCATCGGCGGCTTCGCGGCCACCCGCTCCTCGGGGCAGGACTCCGCCGGCCACGGCCGCTTCGACGACATGGTCCGCGGCCTGCGGGTGGTCACCCCCGCCGGGGTCCTGGACCTCGGCCGCGGCCCGGCCTCCGCCGCCGGCCCCGACCTGCGCCAGCTGTTCGTCGGCTCGGAGGGCACGCTCGGCGTGATCACCTCGGTCCGGCTGCGGGTGCACCCGGTCCCCGCCGTCAAGATCCACGAGGCCTGGAGCTTCCCCGACTTCGCCACCGGCGCCGCCGCGCTGCGCGCCGTCGAGCAGCAGGGCGCCGGTCCGACCGTGCTGCGGCTGTCCGACGAGACCGAGACCGGCGTCAACCTGGCGATGACGGCGAAGATCGGCGGCAGCCAGATCACCAGCGGCTGCCTGGCCGTCACCGTCTACGAGGGCACCGGCGAGCAGACCGCCGCCCGCCACCGGCTGACCCGCCAGACCCTGCTGGACGCCGGCGGCACCCCGCTCGGCGAGGAGCCCGCGCGCGCCTGGGAGCACGGCCGCTTCGACGCCCCCTACCTGCGCGACGCGCTGCTGGACTGCGGGGCGCTCTGCGAGACCCTGGAGACCGCCGCCAACTGGTCCGACCTCGCCCGGCTCAAGGACGCGGTCACCGCCGCGCTCCAGGGCGCCCTCCAGGCCGGCGGCACCACCTCGCTGGTGATGTGCCACATCTCGCACGTCTACCCGACCGGCGCCTCGCTCTACTTCACCGTGCTCGGCGCCCAGCAGGGCGACCCGATCGCCCAGTGGCAGGCCGCCAAGTCCGCGGCGGGCGACGCCATCATGGCCAACGGCGGGACCATCACCCACCACCACGCCGTCGGCACCGACCACCGGCCGTGGATGCCGCAGGAGATCGGCGAGCTCGGCGCCGCCGTGCTGCGCGCCGTCAAGGCGACCGTCGACCCGGCCGGGATCCTCAACCCCGGCAAGCTCATCCCGTGACCGCCCGGCCGCAGCGGCGGGAGATCCGCACCGCCGTGGTGCTCACCAACCCCGCCGCGGGCGGCGGCCGGGCCGGCGAGGCCGCCCGGCGGGCCACCGCCCGGCTGCGCGAGCGCGGCGTCGAGGTGCTCGCGGTCAGCGGAAACGACCCGCAGGACGCCGTCCGGCTGGCCCGGGAGGCGATCGCCCGGGACGTGGACGCGCTGGTCGCGGTCGGCGGCGACGGCATGATCGGCCTCGCGATCCAGGCGCTGGCCGGCACCCAGGTCCCGCTCGGAGTGGTGCCCGCCGGCACCGGCAACGACCTGGCCCGGGACTACGGCCTGCCGCTCAAGAACCCGGAGGCGGCCGCCGACCTGATCGCCGACGGCCACGCGCTGCGGGTGGACACCGGCCGGATCGACACCGCCGACGGAGCCACCCGGTACTTCGGCTCGGTGCTGGCGGCGGGCTTCGACTCGCTGGTCAGCGACCGGGCCAACCGGCTGCGCCGTCCGCGCGGCCGGATGCGCTACAACCTGGCGATCCTGCTGGAGCTCGCCCGGCTGCGGCCGCTGCCGTTCCGGCTGGTGCTGGACGACGGCACGGTGCTGGAGCAGGACCTCACCCTCGCCGCGGTCGGCAACACCCGCAGCTACGGCGGCGGCATGCTGATCTGCCCCGAGGCCGACCACGCGGACGGCCTGCTGGACGTCACCCTGGTCGGGGCGATGCCCAGGCGGCGGCTGGTGCGGTTCTTCCCGACGGTCTTCAAGGGCACCCACGTCCGGCACACCGGGGTCAGCACCCACCGGACCGCGGGCCTGCGGATCGAGTCGGCCGGGATCAACGCCTACGCCGACGGCGACCTCGCCGGACCGCTGCCGGCCGAGGTGCGGGTGGTGCCGCAGTCGCTCACGCTGCTCGTACCGGCCTGAGGCTGAGGCCCGGAGCGCGGCGGCACACGCGGAGGCGGCCGACCGGGATCCCGGTCGGCCGCCTCGCCGTGTCCCGCTACCGGCCGTCCCTCACTGGCCGTCCGACGGGGGCTGCTGGCCGAGCTGCTCGTCGATCTTCTGCTGGGCGGTGTCGACCTGACCCTGGTACTTGTTCCCGGTCCTGGAGTCGACGGCGTCGCCGGCCTTCTCGACACCCGTCCGGGTGGTGTCCTCGTGGCCCTTCATCATGTTCTTGAGCTTGTCGAGCATGGACATGGGCGGTTCTCCTAACGGGAGGCCTGATCTTCCCAGCATCACCGAGGTCGGCGATCCGCACATCCCGGGGCGTCGCGCACGTCCCGCGCCCGGGATCCGCGGTGATCACGCCGGTTGACAGGAAGGTAAGGCTGGCCTAACTTCTGTTCCCATGTCTTCGAACCGTGTGGCATTCGAGATCGACCTCACCGCGGAGGAGGCCCGCCGGCGCGCCGAGGTGGTGGCCGCGCTCGGCCCCGACTGGGACCCGGCGGCGGTCCTGCGCGCCGAGGACGAGGCGTACGCCCTGCTCTACTCGGGCCTCGACGCCGAGCAGCAGGCCCTGCACGACCGGCTGGTCGCCGCCGGCGTGCTGCCCGGGACGGAGGCCGGCCGTGCTGCCCATTGACCCGCAGGCGGACCTCGGCCGCCGCGCCTGGATCCCGTGCCCGGCCTGCGCGGACATCCGCGGCTGCGCGGACTGCGCCGGCGGCCGCAACTGCCACCAGCACTGGCGCTACCTGCTCGCCAACACCGGCAGCGTCCTGCACCTCCAGTGCCCCGGCTGCACCCACGTCTGGGACCACGAGACCGGCTTCGGCGCCACCCGCTCCGGCGCGAGCCGCACGGCCGCCGCGCTGCCCCGGCGGTCCTGAACCACGACGGCGGGCGCACGCGACGGACCGGACGACCGGTCCGTGCACGGATCGGCCGGAAGCGGCGGGTTTGAAACCCGTGTCCCGGGCAGGCGCAGGGCTCCGGGGCGCGCGGCAGGACGCGGCCCCCGGCCCCCGACCCGCTGGAGGTTCCACCGATGACCGACATATCCCGGCTGCCCGGTCCGTTCGAGCTCTACTGGGGATGGCAGACGGAGGCCGCCTGCCGCGGCGCCGACAGCAGCCTGTTCTTCCACCCGCCGGGAGAGCGCGGCGGTCCGCACGACGACCGGGACGAGGCCGCCAAGCAGGTCTGCGCCGGCTGCCCGGTCCGCGCCCAGTGCCTGGAGTACGCCCTGGCGGCCCGTGAACCGTACGGCGTCTGGGGCGGCCTGAGCGAGGACGAACGCCAGACCCTGCTGGGCCCGGTGCACCGCACCCGGCGCACGGGCCGGGCCGCACCCCGGCGCAACCGCAAGCGCGCGGAGGGCGTCCCCAGCGGCAGGCGGTGATCACTCCCGGCCGGCCGACCACGGCCGGGGAGCGGGGGTGGCGGGGGCGGGGGGAGCACCATGACGGCGGGTACGGAAGCGGGTACGGCACGGACCGAGCATCCGGAACCCGCCCCCGGCGGTGGGCCACGGACCGCCCGCGCCCTGCGGGTCGCCCTCCTGGTGGGCTGCCTGGCCCTGCTGACCGGCCCCGCCGCACTGATGCTGATCCGGCTCACCGGCGCGGACGAGGACTCACCCCTGGCGGTCCCGCTGGCCGCCCTGCCGTACGCGACCCCGGTGACCCTGGTCGCGATGGCCGGCCTGCTGGCACTGCGCAACCGGTGGACCGCCGCGGTGGCCGGGCTGCTGGTCCTGGTCCAACTGTGGTGGCTGGTGCCGCGCTTCGTCCCGGCCGGCACCGACGTCCCGGCCGCCGCACCACGGCTGCGGGTGGCGACCAGCAACGCGTACCTGGGCCGGGTCGATCCGGCCGCGCTGGTCCGGCTGGTGCGCGAGCAGCGGGTGGACGTGCTCGCGGTCGAAGAGCTCTCGCCCGGCGCGGCGTCGGCCCTCGACCGGGCCGGACTGGGCGAGTTGATGCCCTACCGCGCCCAGCCGGACGGCAACGACACCGTGCTCCGCTCCCGGCACCCGCTCACCCCGCTCGACCCCGGGGACCCGGCCGCGGCCCGGTCGATGGTCGGGGCCCGGGTCGAGGTGGCCGGGCGCACGGTGCGGCTGGTCGCCGTACACACCTACTACCCGCTCGGCGACGCCGCGAAGTGGGGCCGCGGCTTCGACGGCCTGCGGGCGGCGGCCGGCGCGGACACCCGCGACTCCGTGCTGCTCGGTGACTTCAACGCGACCGTGGACCACGCGCCGATGCGGTCCCTGCTGGCCACCGGCCTCACCGACACCCACGCCGAACTCGGCCGGGGCGGCTCGCCCACCTGGCCGGTGCACAACGACGACTTCCCGCTGCTCCCGCCGCTGATCCAGATCGACCACGTGCTGCACGGCGCCGCCCTGACCGCCGTGGACGTCTCCGAGCACACGCTGCCGGGCTCGGACCACCGGGCCGTGGTCGCCGAACTGGCCCTCACCGGCTGAGGCGGTCGCCGTCGACCTCGAGCCAGACGGTCTTGCCCGCCGCGCCGGGATCGGCGCCCCACCGGTCGGACAGCCGCTCCACCACGTGCAGGCCGTGGCCGCCCGGCAGTCCGGGCCGGTGCGGGGTGCGGGGGCGGGGCACGGTGGTGGTGCCGTCGACCACCTCGACCCGCAGCACGGCCGGGGTCGCCCGCAGGATCAGCTCGCGGGTGCCGCCGGCGTGCATGGCGGCGTTCGCCAGCAGTTCCGAGACCAGCAGCAGCACGTCCTCGCCGGCCGGCCCGCAGCCCGGGTCCTCGTCCGTCCAGCCGTACCAGTCGGCGAGTGCCCGGCGGGCGAACTCGCGGCCGCGCGCGACCTGCCGGTCGAGACCGAGCAGCGGCAGCCGACGGACCTGGCCGCCGGGCGGGAGGTACGGGGCCCTCGGGCCCTCGGTTGGCGGTGGCCCGCCGTTGGTGCTCATTCGGTCAGCCCCAAGGGATAGGTGGTCGAAGCGGACTGGTACGGCGCCCGGGCTCCCGGGCGGCTCAGATCAGGCCCAGGGCGTCGGCGGTGGAGGGGTGGACCGAGAAGACCTCGCCCGCCCCGGTGATCTCCATCAGCCGGGCCACCTGCGCGGACAGCGGCCCCAGCCGCAGCGCCACGCCGGCCTGCTCGGCCGCGAGCCGGGTCTGGAGCAGCAGGTTGAGCCCGGAGGAGTCGCAGAAGGTGACCCCCGCCAACTCCACCACCAGCAGCGGCGCCCCGGAGCCGATGGCCTGCTCGAGGACGGTGCGCGCCGGAGCCAGCGAGTCCAGGTCCAGCTCACCCTCCAGCCGGCACACCACGGCGCCGCCCTCGGCCTGCCGGGCGACCGCGCTGATTCCTGAGGTCGGTGGCGCCGAGTACGCGGCCGCGCCTGTCTCGTGCCATTCGCTGCCCAATGTGTTCCAGCCCTTCCGTAACGCCGGTCCGCCCGTTCCCACCGGGAACAGTTCCCCGTGGGGACGACTCTATGATCACCCGCCGGCAGCCCGGTGACCCGGGATGCACCGTACCGCCGGTCGCCGGGGGTCGGGCCGGGAATTGCCGCTCGGAAATGCGCTCGGGAGCGGGGCTCGGAACGGCGGCCGCGAACGGCGGGGGAGCGGTGCCGCCGATCCGGACGCGGGGTGGGGCGTGTGAAGCGCCCGCTCCGGGGCAGGCGCGGTGCTGCACGGCACTCGGCGCCGGGCCCCGGAAGGGGCCGGTCGGCTCCGGGCCCCGCCGGGCACCGTCGAGGGAGAGGACAGCACGGATGGGCACGCCGATCTGGAACTACCGGGAGACCGCGGGCTACTTCGAGGGCCTCGACCTGATCGGATACCACGTGGAGGCCGCCGACGGCCGGATCGGCCGGATCGACCGGCACTCCGCCGAGGTGGACGCCTCGTACCTGGTGGTCGACACCGGGAAGTGGATCTTCGGAAAGCAGGTCCTGCTGCCGGCCGGCACCATCACCCGGGTGGACACCGAGGACCGGACGGTCCAGGTGGACCGCACGAAGGACCAGATCAAGGACGCACCCGAGTTCCAGCCCGAGCAGCACACCGCCGACCCCGACTACCTCAACCGGCTCGGCGGGTACTACCTGGGCTTCCCCGGGATGCGCTGACCAGCGGTCGGCGGCGGCCGACACGCATCGAGGACCGACAACTTCGACGACGGACAGCCTCGCCGATCGACAACCTCGCCGATCGAACGGCTCGGACACCGACAGGTTCGGGGGCCGATCACCTCGGCCGCCGACCGCGTCGGACCACGAAAGCCTCGGTGACCGACGACCTCGGGAACCGACGACAGCACAGGAGGATCACATGGGCACCGCGGACAAGGCCGAGAACCTCGCCGACAAGGCCAAGGGCAAGGCCAAGGAGGCCGCCGGCCGTGCCGTCGGCAACGAGCGCCTCACGGCCGAGGGCAAGGCCGACCAGGCCAAGGGTGACGCCAAGCAGGCCGGCGAGAACGTCAAGGACGTCGCCAAGGACGCCTTCGGCCACTGAGCACCACAAGCACCTCCAGTACCACCCGTTTCACCAGCACCACCCGTTCCACCCCGGCCGGGCCGGGACCGATCCCCTCGGTCCCGGCCCGGCCTCCTGCCGCTCTCACCGCCCCGGCAGCACGTACCGGTGCTCCGGACGGCCGGTGTCGCCGTACCGCAGACTGAGCCGCAACCGACTGTCCCGCTCCAACTGCTTGAGGTAGCGCTGCGCCGTCGACCGGCTCAGCCCCGTCTCGTCCGCCACCTCCTGGGCCGACAGCGGCCGCCCGGCCCGCCGCAGCGCGCCGAGCACCAGGTCGGTGGTGGGCGCGGAGTGGCCCTTGGGCAGCGCGGCGGCCGGGGAGACGGCGCTGCGCATGGTGGCGAACAGCCGGTCCACCTCGGCCTGCCCGGCCTCCCGGGCGGCCGGCCCGGCCAGCGCGTGCCGCAGCTCGGCGTACGCCACCAGCTTCTCCCGCAGCCCGGCGAAGGCGAACGGCTTGACCAGGTACTGCAGCGCACCGTGCTGCATGGCGGCGTGCACCGTGGACACGTCGCGCGCGGCCGTCACCATCATCACGTCGCAGCCGATCCCGGCCGCCCGCATCCGGCGGACCAGCGCCAGCCCGGTCTCGTCCGGCAGGTGGTGGTCCAGCAGCAGCAGGTCGACCGGCCGGAGCTCCAGCGCCGCCAGCGCCTCGGCCGCGCTGTGCGCCCTCCCGGTGACCCGGAAGCCGGGCACCTTGGCCACGTACGCGGCGTGCACCTCGGCGACCCGGAAGTCGTCGTCCACCACCAGCACGTCGATCACAACGCCTCCAGGAGCACGGTGTCCACGCGGCGGACGGGCTCCGCCGGGCCGGCGGACCCGGCCGGGCCGCCGCAGCCCGGATGCAGCGCCTCGGGCAGCCGCACGGTGAACCGGGCACCGCCGAGCGGCCCGTCGCCGACCGTGATCCGGCCGCCGGCCCGCTCCACCACCCGCCGCACCAGGGCCAGCCCGAGCCCGCGCGGCCGGTGCGCCGGAGCGTCCTTGCTGGTCCAGCCCTCCTCGAAGACCCGCTCGCGCAGCTCGGCCGGGATGCCGGGACCGCTGTCCGCGACCTCGATCAGCAGGGCGACCCCCTCGGCCCCCTCGGCCCCCTCGGCCCGCAGGGCCAGCTCGACCACGCCGCCCACCACGCCGCCGGCCGCCCCGCCCACCACGCCGCCGGCGAGCGCGTCGAGGGCGTTGTCCACCAGGTTGCCGAGCACGGTGACCAGCGCCCGCGGGTCCACGGCGGCGTCCGGCAGGTGGCTCCCGGGGTCGATCACCAGCCGGATCCCGCGTTCCGCGGCGACCGCGGCCTTGCCCGCGAGCAGCGCCGCCACGTGCGGGTCCTGCACCTGCCCGGCGATCGCGGCGGCCACCGCCGCGTGCGAGCCGGACTGCTCCGAGATGAACTCCGCCGCCTGCTCGTGCCGGCCCAGCTCCAGCAGCCCGAGCAGCGTGTGCATCCGGTTCGCGTGCTCGTGGTCCTGCGCCCGGAGCGCCTCGGTCAGGCTCCTGGTGGTGTCCAGCTCCCGTACCAGCGACTCCAGTTCGGTGCGGTCGCGGAGGGTCACCACGGCGCCGCCGTCGGGGGTCGCCGTCCGGTTGACCACCAGGACGCGGTCGTCCCGGACCGCGGGCAGGTCGGTGCCCGCGATCCGGCCGGCCAGGATCTCGGCCAGCCGGCCCTCCGGCAGGGCCTGCCGGATCGGCCGCCCGGTGCAGTCCTCCGGCAGCGCCAGCAGCCGCACCGCCTCGTCGTTCGCCAGCCGGATCCGCCCGTCCCGGTCCAGCGCGACCATGCCCTCCCGGATGCCGTGCAACATGGCCTCCCGCTCGACCAGCAGCGCGGAGATGTCGGCGACCTCGATGTTGTGGGTCCGCCGCTTGAGGCGCCGGGCCAGGACCAGGGTGGCCACCGTCCCGGCCGCCAGGCCCGCCCCCGCGCAGAGCAGGATGCCGGTGGCCATGCCGAGCAGGCGGTGCCGGATCGAGTCGTCGCTGATCCCGACCGAGACCTCGCCGACGATCCGGCCGTCCGCCAGCCGCAGCGGCACCTTGCCCCGCGCCGTGCGGCCGAGCGTGCCCTGCTCGATCGCGGTGACGCTGTGCCCGGCGAGCGCGGGGCCCGGATCGGTGGAGACCCGCAGCCCGATCCTGGCGGGGTCGGTGTGCGAGAGCCGGATGCCGTCCAGGTCGGTGACCACCACGAAACTGGCGCCGGTGGCGAGCCGGATCTGCTCGGCGTTGCGCTGCGCGGCCGCGCTGTCCCGCGCCGCGGCGGCCCGCGCGATCACCTCGTCGGTCGCGGTGGCCTGGGCGATCGACAGCGCCCGCTGCATGGCGTCCCGGTCCAGCTCGTGGCTGACCGGCGCGAGGAACAGGCCGGCGGTCACCGCGCTGACCCCGACCGTGACCAGGGTCTGGCTGAGCAGCAGCTGCGCGAAGACCCGGCGCGGCCAGTGCGGACGTCTCATCGCTGCTCCCTTCCTGTCCTGATCGGCCGGGCTCGCATCATCACTGCTGTCGGCCTGGCGGAACCGGCTGTTCCGGCGCGCGGTCACCCTATGTTTCCGCCGTGTTTCTGTCACCGTCCCCGCTGTTGTAGCGGAAGCAAAACGAGCAGAACAGGCCTCAACGCGCGCAACCCGCAGTACGCCGACAAGGCTGCCGCGCCGCCCGCCCCCGCTCCTAACCTCCGGAGCACAGCACGGACCCCGGCGACGGCGCCGGGAGGGCAGGAGTGGGTGGTGCACATGAGCGGGCCTGGTACGACGGCCCCGGCGATCGAACTGACCGGTGCGACCAAGCGGTTCAGGACTCCCTCGGGAGCCCTGCACACCGCCGTCCGGGATCTCGATCTGACCGTGGCCCAAGGGGAGTTCGTCGCGGTGGTCGGCCCGACCGGCTGCGGCAAGTCGACCACGCTGACCCTGGTCAGCGGCCTGGAGGAGCCCACCGAGGGCGAGGTCCGGGTGCACGGCGCACCGGTCGACGGGATCAACGGGCAGGTCGGGTTCGTCTTCCAGCAGGACGCGGTCTTCCCCTGGCGCAGCGTGCTGTCCAACGTGACGGCCGGCCCCCGGTTCCGCGGCGTGCCGGCCGCCGAGGCCCGGGAGCGGGCCCGGGACTGGCTGGCCCGGGTGGGCCTGGAGGGGTTCGAGGACCGCTACCCGCACCAGCTCTCCGGCGGGATGCGCAAGCGCGTGGCGCTCGCCCAGACCTTCGTCAACGACCCGCGGATCCTGCTGATGGACGAGCCCTTCTCGGCGCTCGACGTGCAGACCAGGGCCCTGATGTCGGACCAGCTGCTGGAGCTGTGGGCCGGCACCGGCTCCTCCGTCGTCTTCGTCACCCACGACCTGGACGAGGCGATCGCGCTGGCCGACCGGGTGGTGGTGATGACCGCGGGCCCCGCCACCGTGAAGGAGGTCTTCACCGTCGACCTGCCGCGCCCGCGCACCGTCGAGGCGATCCGCCTGGAGCCCCGGTTCGTCGAGCTCTACCGGGAGATCTGGGGCTCGCTCGGCGAAGAGGTCCGGATCACCCGGGAGAGAGGAGCGGGTCGTGCCGCTTGACACCGCCGTGGCCGCGCCCGCCGCCGCCACCAGCAGCAGGACCGAGGCCCGCGAACGGGCCGCCCGCAACCGGAAGTTCGGCGTGTACGGGGCCCGCGCGGCCGTGCTCGCCGCCTTCCTCGGCCTGTGGGAGCTGGGCGCCCGCACCGAGGTGATCGACCCGTTCAACTTCTCGCAGCCGTCCCGGATCTGGGACCAGATCTGGCAGTGGACCACGCACGGCACCGCGCAGGGCTCGCTCGGCGAGCAGATCGGCTACACCCTCTACGAGGCGCTCACCGGCTGGGTGATCGGGGTGACCGCGGGCGTGCTGCTCGGGATCGCGCTCGGCCGGATCCGGTTCCTGGCGGACGTGTTCGGCCCGTACATCAAGGTGCTGAACGCCATCCCGCGGATCGTGCTCGCCCCGATCTTCCTGATCTGGTTCGGGCTCGGACCGGCCTCCAAGGTGGCCTCGGCGGTCGTCCTGGTCTTCTTCCCGGTCTTCTTCAACGCCTTCCAGGGCGCCCGCGAGGTGGACCGCAACCTGGTCGCCAACGCCCGGATCCTGGGCGCGGACAACCGCAAGGTCACCCTCCAGGTGGTCATCCCCGCCGCCACCACCTGGATCTTCACCAGCCTGCACGTCAGCTTCGGCTTCGCCCTGATCGGCGCCATCGTCGGCGAGTACATCGGCGCCACCAAGGGCCTCGGCCTGCTGGTCGCGGCCGCCCAGGGCACCTTCAACGCGGCCGGCGTGTACGCCGCGATGACCATCCTCGCGGTGGTCGCCCTGCTCACCGAGGGGCTGCTGACCCTCGCCGAGAAGCGGCTCTTCCGCTGGAAGCCGGCCGACGCCGGCGACGGCCGCTGACCACCCCCACCCCCGGAAAGGCCCACCCATGCGCAGAACCCTCGCAGCCGCCGTCGCCGCCGTGCTGCTCCTGCCCCTCGCCGGCTGCGCCGACGACGCCTCCTCGACCGCGCACGGCGGCGCCGCGCCGGCCGGGAAGACGGTCGACGGCCCCAAGGTCAAGATCATGGTCGGCGGTCTGGACAAGGTGATCTACCTGCCGGCGATGCTCACCCAGCGGCTGGGCTTCTTCGCCGAGGCCGGGGTCAACGTCGAGCTGCTGAGCGAGCCGGCCGGTGTCAACGCCACCACCGCGCTGCTCGCCGGGGACGTCCAGGGCGCGGTCGGTTTCTACGACCACACCATCGACCTCCAGGCCAAGGGCAAGATCGTCGAGTCGGTGGTGCAGTTCTCGCAGGCCCCCGGCGAGGTCGAGGTGGTGGCGGCCGGGCGGGCCGCCGCGATCCGCAGCGGCGCCGACTTCAAGGGCAAGAAGCTCGGGGTGACCAGCGTCGGGTCCTCCACCGACTTCCTGACGAAGTACCTCGCGGTCAAGAACGGCGTCCGGGTCGGCGAGTTCAGCCCGATCGCGGTCGGCGCGGGCCAGACCTTCATCGCGGCCATGGAGCAGGGCTCGATCGACGCCGGGATGACCACCGACCCGACGGTGGCGACCATCCTGTCCCGGCAGATCGGTGCGGTGCTCTACGACATGCGCACCCCCGAGGGCTCCCGCAGCGCGCTCGGCGGGCTCTACCCGTCGTCCTCGCTGTACATGAACACCGACTGGGTGGAGAAGAACAAGGACACCACCCAGAAGCTGGCCAACGCCTTCGTGAAGACCCTCAAGTGGATGGCGAGCCACTCGCCCGCGGAGATCGCCGCCCAGATGCCGGCCGACTACGCACAGGGCGGCGCCGAGGAGTACGCGGCGGCGATCAAGGCCACGCTGCCGATGTTCACCACCGACGGAGTGATGCCGGCGGAGGGGCCGAAGACGGTGCTGGCCGTGCTCGGCGCCTTCCACCCGGACGTCCAGGGCAAGGAGGGCACCATCGACCTGGCGAAGACCTACACCACGGAGTTCGTCACGAAGGCCGCCACCGGCTGACTACGGCGCCACCGGCCGACCCGGGCCGCCACCGGCCCACCCCGGCCGACCGCAGCACCGCGACCGACCGCAGCACCGCGGCCCGGCACCCCCGCATCAGCGGGAGTGCCGGGCCGTACCCGTGCCGCGCTCTAGCCCTGACGGGCCTTGAACCGCGGATCCTTGCGGTTGATCACGTACACCTTGCCGTGCCGGCGCACCACCTGGGCGCCCGGCTTGCCCTTGAGCGAGCGCAGCGACTTGCGGACCTTCATGGCAGTCCCGCCTTCCGTCGGTCGACCCCCTGATGGGCATGACAACCATCCCGGACAGCGCGCCATTCCCACCCGCCCCGGCGGGCGACCGGTCACGGCGCGGCCGGCGTGGGGGTCAGCGTGGCGGCCAGGATCGTCATGTCGTCGCGGCCCCAGTCCGTCCCGTGCTGCTCGGCCGCGAGGTACAGCGTGCGCACCGCGGCCCGCGGGTCGGCGGCGGGCAGGTCCCGGAGCAGGTCCGCCACCGCGTCGCCGCCGAACTCCTCGGCGCTCGGGTTCCGGGCCTCGGTGAGGCCGTCGGTGGCCAGCAGCACCAGGTCGCCCGGCTCGAAGGCGGTCCGGTGCACCACCCACGGGCGCTCCGTGCCGCTGGTCAGCGAGCTGACCAGCGGGCCGGTGGTGGCGAGCCGTTCGACGGTGCCGTCCGCGCGCCGCAGGAACGGTGCCTCGTGCCCGGCGTTCAGCCAGCTCAGCGTCCCCGCCGCCGGGTCGACCAGCACGATCGCCAGGGTGGCGAACCGCTCCTCCTCCTGGGACAGCGCGGACCAGGCCGCGTGCGTGGCCGCCTCGGCGCCGTGCCCGAGTCGGAGCGCGGCGACCGCCGCGGACTTGACCTGCGCGGCGACCAGGCCCGCTTCCACGCCGTGGCCCGACACGTCCCCCTGGAGCAGCGCGGTGGTGCCGTCGGCCAGCGCCAGGGTGTCGAAGAAGTCGCCCGCCACCACGCCCTCGGCCGCCACCAGGTCGCCGTGGGCGTGCACCCCGGGCCCGGGCCGCTCCAGACCGGTCAGGATGCGCAGCAGCCCGAGTGAGGTGGAGCCGTCGCGCTGCAGCGCCTCCCGGTCCCGCCGGGAGGCCCACCGGTACTCCTTGAGCTGCAGCCGGATCCGCTCGGCCTCCTCCGAGGCCCCGGACAGCCAGCCCCGGTCCGGCGGCGCCGTGCCCGGCTCCAGCACGCCGCCGGCGGCCCGCCGCAGGCCCCCTTCCAGCTCGGACAGCGGTGCGACGACCCGCCGCAGGACCAGCACCGTCAGGGCGACCAGCAGCGCGAGCAGGACGGCCGCGCACACCCCGAGCAGCAGGAACATCGATTCGCGCGCATGGGTGGCCGCCTGCTGGGCGGCGTCGTGCCGCTGGTCCAGGCGGTCGCCGAAGGCCTCGGCAGCGGTGACGACCTGGCCCGGTCCGGCCTCGGCGGAGGCCGCCAGGACGGCCCCCGAGCCCTGGCCGGCCGCGCCGGTCGGTCCGTTCGGGGCCGCGGCCGGGTCGGCCGCGGCCAGCCACCGCGCGTACTGCTGGTCCAGCTCGGCGAGCGGGCCGCCGAGCGCCGGTACGTGCTGCGCGGCGCGGCCCAGTTCCGCCAGTGGTCCGGCGGCGGCGCGCACCTGCTGGTCCCACTGCTCGGTGAAGGTGCTCTGCGCGGTGAGCAGGGCGCCGCGCCGGGCCGAGTCCTGCGCGTGCACGGCGATGACCAGCTCCTGCAGGGCGTCGTCGGCCGGCTCGAGGGCGCCGGTGAGCTGCCCGACGGCCGCGGTGCTCTGCCCGCGCATCCCGGCGGCGCCGAGACTGGTCCCGGCCACCAGCAGGGTGGCGAGCCCGAGGCAGGTCCACAGCGCCGCCCGCGGGGAGAGCCGGTGCGGGCGCTGCGGTGTCATGGCGGTCACTGGCTCGGGTCCCATCCGCGCGTGGTGGCGCGCTTCCTCGGTCGGGTGTGGTGCGGCGCCCGCGGGAACATCACCGCGGCGGCCCCCCGGCACCCCTTCCAGCGTGCGCCGCGCGGCGGCCGACCGGCAGAGGGCGAAGGTCCTCTTCCGGTGGAAATCCGGAATCGGCGGCCGACCCATCCGGTGGTCCGAAAAGATGCTGGTCCCGCATATTCAGCTCGACACCTCGTCGGAGTGAATATCTGCCGCCGGCCGTCATTCCTTTGCCACACTGTTCGTCGCGGCCGTCCTGCGGACACCCCTTCGCAGGGCTGTTCGCTGTCGAACGACATGCGTATAGCCGTGCCGTACCCGCGCGGGAATTCCGTGCGACCGATTTCCCACCGATTCTCCCCGGACGCGATCCGCGACGAGAGGGACTCCTATGCAGCGAACCGCGAAGCGGCTGCGGAGCGCGGCGGCCATGGTGGTCGTCGTGCTCCTGCTGGCGCTCGCGCCGGCCATGGCACGCGCCGCCGGCACCCGGCCGTTCTCCGTCACCATCACCCACGTCGAATGCGTCGACCCCTGCGACGAGGAGGGCCTGGAGGGGGTCTTCGAGGGGCACCCCGACTTCTTCGCCAAGGTCTTCATCAATGGCGTGGAGCACCGCACCCCCACGATCGACAACAATTCCGGTATCGACCCGTTCTGGGTGGTCTCCACCGAGCTGCCGAGCACGGTGGAGAACGTGCCGGTCACCATCCAGATCTGGGACGAGGACGACGCCCCCGGCGGTGACGACCTCGGCGACGACACCCCGCACCACGGCGACAACAACCTCGACTTCACCGTCTCGTACCTCGACGGCAAGTGGCGCGACCCGGCCGCCGCGCCGACGGACAACGTGAACTGGCCGCAGTCCTGCTCGAGCGGTGACGGCGGCGACGAACCCGCGGTCCGCGTGTGCTGGGACGTCAGCACCATCTCGGCCGGCGGCGACGCGGACGGCGACGGCCTGCTCGACGGCTGGGAGCGCAACGGGTACGACGACAACGGCGATGGCACGATCGACGTCGACCTGTCGGCGATGGGTGCCGATCCGGACCACAAGGACCTGTTCCTCGAACTCGACGCCGAGCGCGGCCGTACCTTGACGCGCGAGGGCATCCAGGCGATGAAGAAGGCCTTCGCGGCCGCGCCGCCCGGCGCCGGGGCGTCGGCGGGCGAGCGCGGCGGGGTGGCCGCACCGCTCAACCCCGACGGCGTTCCGGGGATCAACCTGCACGTCGACACCGGCCGACGGGTGGACCCGACGGCGAGCGAGGGCGCGCCGACGGGCAGTTGCTCGGACGGCAAGGACAACGCCGTCCCACCGGACGGCCTGATCGACGGCAACGACCCGTCCTGCATCGGACGGCTGACCAACTACCTCGATGCGAGCGTCGAGAATCCGGGCCCGTCGAACTGCGGGGACAACCTGGACAACGACGGCGACGGCCTCGCCGACGACCGCGACCCGGACTGTCTGGTGGGCGACGACCTGGGCGGCGGCGACATCTTCAACCTGCCCGTGATGGCGTGCACGCTCGACGTGAACTTCTACAACGCCAAGGCGCAGCACTTCAACCAGAACCGGCGCTGGATCTTCCGCTACGGCATCCTGGCCGCCCAGCCGGCCGCCCCGACCTGCCACCCCAAGCTGATCTCCGGCGGCTGGGGCGAGATCGGCGGCAACGAC
Organism: Kitasatospora sp. NPDC094015; assembly: GCF_040304075.1. Taxonomy (NCBI): domain Bacteria; kingdom Bacillati; phylum Actinomycetota; class Actinomycetes; order Kitasatosporales; family Streptomycetaceae; genus Kitasatospora; species Kitasatospora sp. NPDC094015. Next base: position 188,568 of record NZ_JBEOUL010000010.1, on the reverse strand, counting down.
TTCGTCGTCTTCAACCAGGACGCCGGCACGATCTTCCACGAGTTCGGCCACACCCTGAACCTCCAGCACGGTGGATCCGACCCGACCAACTGCAAGCCCAACTACGTCAGCGGCATGAACTACGACCACCAGTCCGGAATCCCGCGGGTGGGCGGCGGCACCGTCCTCGACTACTCGCCGCCCCGGATCAAGGTCGACGGGACGAGCCGCGGGCACGCCCCGCTCGCCGACCTGGTCGAGAACGGCCTGACCGAGCCGACCGTGCTGGACGCCTCCGACCAGGCCAACCGCTTCACCTACGTCAACAGCCTCGGAGCGAAGGTCACCCAGAGCCTCGCGGCCCCGGCCAACTGGAACGGTGACGCCGACCCGCCGTACGAGGGGGCGGCGTTCACCGCGAACATCGACACCAGGGGAGCCGGCGGCGGCCCGGTCGGCTGTGCCAACGCCACCAGCAACGAGACCTTGCACGGGTTCGACGACTGGCGCGCGGTCTCGCTGCCGTTCCGGCAGTTCGGCGACTCCGGCGGCGGAGGGATCGGCACGGAGACCACGCCGAGCCCGACCACCGCCGAGATGATCGCCCTGTCCGACGAGGTCAACACCGCCGATCTCGGGGTCACGCTGACCGACGGCCCCGACCCGGTCGCGGCGGGCACCGACATCACGTACACGGCAGTGGTCACCAACAAGGGGCCGAACCCCTCGGCCGCCACCACGCTGACCGACACCCTGCCGGCGCTGCTCGCCTTCGTCGGCGCCGACCCGGCCTGCCACGCCTCCGGCTCGACCGTCACCTGCGGTCTCGGTGACCTGGGGCCCGGTGCGGCACGGACGGTCACCATCACCGCGCACGTGCCGGCCGGCCTGGTGCACGACGCGGGCGGCCCGCTCACCCTGACCGACCGGGCGGTGGTGGACAACCTGGCCGGCCCGGACCCGCAGCCGGCCGACGACACCGCCACCACCGACACCCGGGTGGTCGCCGTCGCCGACCTGGCGGTCACCGACCTCACCGCGCAGGCGCCGCCGACCCAGTTGGTGATCGGCCGGACGGTCGACGTCACCCTGCGCAGCACGGTCGCCAACAGCGGGCCGTCCTCCCCGATGGACGCCCGGCTGGTCACCGCGGCGGCGCCGGACCCGGGCGCCACGGTCGTCCCGGCCACCGCCGAGCAGGCCGTCCCCGCCCTCGCGGTCGGGGCCCCGAGGACGGTCGACACCACGGTCACCGTGGGCTGCGCCGAACCGGGTTCGCACACCTATCGGTTCACCGCCTCGGTCACCCCGGCCCGGCCCGACGACACCGACCCGGTCGAGCCGAACAACCACCGGCCGGTGGAGTTCACCCTGGACTGCGTCGTCCCCGTCATGATCAACATCGAACCGCCGACGGTCGCCCCGAGCCTGGTGCTCGTGCCGCACAGCGAGGTCACGCTCGCGGTGCTCACCACCCGCGCCGGCGAGTACGGCCTGCCGATCGCCTTCGACGCGACCACCGTCCTGCCACCGACCGCCCGCTTCGGCGCCCGCGCGGTGGTGCACGACGGGACGGGCGGCAGCACCGAGCCGCACGCCCAGGGACACCCGATGGACGTGGTGGAACGTACCGAGCACCCGGCCCAGGCGGTCAAGGACGGTGATCTCGACCTGGTCCTGCACTTCGACACCGAGCGGTCCGGCCTCCGGCCGGGCGACACCGAGGCCTGCGTGAAGGGCGAGTACACCGACCGCGCCAGCGGCCGCACCTTCCGCTTCCTCGGCTGCGACGCCGTGCGGGTGGTGCGTTTCTGACCGGCCGCGGGGGTGCGCCGGGCCGCCCGGCGCACCCCCGGACCGCCCTGCCGTGCGGCAGAATCGGCCCATGCTGAAGATCGGAACGATCGTGCTCGGCGCCGAGGACGTCCCCCGGGCCGCCGCCTTCTGGGGCGCGGCCCTCGGGTACGTGCCGCGGGACGCCGGCGGCCCGGCGCAGGACTGGACGGTGCTGGCGCCGGCCGACGGCCACGGCCCTGGGCTGGCGCTCGGCCGCAGCACCTCACCGGTGCAGGAACACCCGAGGGTCCACCGGCAGGGAGGGGAAAGACTCTCGCCGCAGGTAGAGCCGTTTGCGCGGAGCGTCACAGAGCAAGAGAACCACAAAGGCCCCGCCCTGTTCTCCCTCATGGGAACAGGGCGGGGCTTTCTGCATTTGCGAAGAGCCTCCCGTACTCAGCGCGGAGCCGCCGGGAGGTGAGCGGCCGAACGCTTGGCCACATCACGCGCACGGAAGCCGAAGCTGATCAAGGTCACGCGTTCTCCGGCGCCGAGGGGCGTCCTGCCGTGCGGTGTGATCGCCCCATCGAACACGACGCATTCGCCCGCTGTGAGATCGCACGCACGGTAGCCGTCGGCGCCGATGAAAACGGTGGTGCTCACGGTCGGAGCCGCAGCGGAACGCTCGTGATTGAGACACAGGATCAGGTTGGCCTCGCCGAACCCGAACTCGTCCACGTGGAAGTCGAGGAACTGCCCCGCCTCCAGATAGGCGATGTAGATGCCGTTGCGCGGCTGCTCAACTTCCAGACCGGTGGACTCCGTGACGACTGCGGCGAGATCGACTTGGCCGGCGAACCGGTTCGCAGCATCGCCCACGGCTGCGTTCCACTTGCCGTTGTGAAGGTAGCCGTTGGCAGTCAGGGCCTCCTCGGCCTCCTGTGCCATCGCGGTGATCAGCTCAGCCGGGAACGGCTGGTCGCGCAGGTGTCGCGGGTGGACTCGCTGATGCGCGGTCAGCCCACGGACGGCGCCCCGGATGGCGGGGAAGTCCTCTGCCCATCGGTCCGGGCTGCGGGCCGTGGTGTGGGATTGGAGCCACGAGGTCCACTGGCCGTTCCACTGGCGAGACGCAGGGTCGTCCGCTCCCGGCGCGGTGGCGCAGGCGATCAGCAGTTCCACCCGCGAGAGTGCTGCCTGTGTGGACTCGATCAGCTCGGTGTCGCCCTTGGCGATCCGCAGCCGCAGCGCTTCCCGGAGGTGAGCCTCTGCACCCGCGAGGTCACCGCGCTCCATCAGGTACTTACCGGTGTGCTGGAGCGCGAAGTCCACCAGTTCCGGGTGGTGGCTCCGCGCGGCCCCCAGGGCGCTGCGGTAGAGCACGTCCGCTGCCCGCATGTCACCGGCGTAGCGATGGGCGTCGCCGAGGTTGAGGCTGGTGGCGACGATCGCTCGGGTGTTGCCGCTCGCTGCGGCCAAGTCGAGCGACTGCCGCAGGAACGTAAGGGCCTCCTGGTGGTGGCCCAAGCACATCTGTCCGACGCCGATCCACCTGGACAGGGTCCGGGTGCGGGCGGGGTCGGTCCCCTTGGGCAAAGCCCTTAGATCGTCCTGGAGTTGGCCGACCGCCGTGGTCAATTTGCCCCGGTCGGTCGGGATCATCCGCAGGCCGGCGTCTTGTGTGATGAGGTGCTGGAGCACCGGACCCTCCTCGTTCGGTTCTGCTCAGAGTGGTACTACAGGCGGTCGGTCTGCTGGCGCAGGTCGGCCAGCAGCTCCACCCCGTGCGGGGTGAAGTTCTCGCTCAGGAGTTCGAGTTCGCGCATGAGATAGCGGACGGCGGGCAGGCCCTCGTCATAAGCGGCCTGGAAGCACGCGCGCTCGTTGGCGGTCAGGTCGTCGCGGTCCAGCTCGGTACGGCGGAACCTCAACAACTGGTTGTAGACACAAGCCGCGTGGAAGGCCCGGTCCACCTCCCAGTACTGGTTGCGCGCGATGCCCTGCCCCGCTCGCCACCTGATCTCGATCTTCGGGGACTCCTTGGACGAGTACCCATCGGCGAAGACCTGGTGCTGAAGGATGTGGAAGCTGATCGACTGGTGCGTTCCCTCGTGCAGCAGGTTCTCTGCCAGGAAGCGGGGAGACGGCTCCGGGCTGACCGTGTTCGGGGGGATGTGGTGCCGGGCCTTGTCGGAGAACACCACGACGTACGGGAGCGCCGGGTCACTGGAACTGGTCAGCGAAGAATCGCGGACACCGGGCCTGAGCCCGACCCACAGCAGGCCACGGACGAATTCGCGCACGCGGGCGAATCCCTCGGGGTGGACCAACGACAGCCGGTCCAACGCCTCGGAGAGTGCCTCGCGGCGGTCGTCGGTGTGCTCGGCGATCTCGTAGTTCGTCAGATTGATCTCGTTGGCGATCTCGCCGGGAAGCGCGGCGTCGAACCAGTCGACGGACACACCGGCCACGGTCACGTGCTCGCTGCGCAGGGTACGGGCGTGCTGCGCGTAGGGGGTGCCGGACTTGATGAGGCGTTCCATCAAGGCGAACGGCAGGGCGCTCTCGGCGCCCTCCTCACGCAGGCGGAGAAGTTCCGGGTCCTTCCGGCTGAGGTCGAAGAACGAGCCTGCCGGGACGCTGGTGGCGATGGTGGTGTTCACTGCGGACTCTCCTTGCTTGGGGCTGTGAGGCGGTGCCGTGCGGCGGGCCGGCCCAGGTGGTCATCCGGGCCGACCCGCCATGCCGTCAACTACACGGCATCGGTTGGGAATTGCTGTCAGACCTCGGTGGCCACGGGCGTGAAGTCGCCGTCCGGGACCGAGTGGTCCAGCCGCCGCGTCAGGGACTCGACGCCCACCGGCACGAAGTCGCCGTCCGGCACCGAGTGGTCCAGGCGCCGCGTCAGGTTGCTGACCTGGGTGCTGTCGGACATGGTTGTGCTCCCTCCATGGGTACTGCTGCGGATTGGTACTCCTCCCCGAGCCGGGGAGGAGTCTGTGGACCGCTGGCGGGTGCTCCGCGTGGGTTGCGGCCAGGTGTTGCCCTTGCCGCGTCAGCCGGGCGGGAGCCCCCGGCCTGTCGGTGCAATCAGTGAACAGTCAGTTACGCTCCGCCGGTACGGTGGGAGCACACCGATCCCGTTCAACCCGTTCAAGATCGGAACTGGGGGCAACAGTTGACGGACACCAAGGCACCGAACGAGGCGCTGGCCCGTGCCATCGCGGAGGCCGGATGCACCTACCAGGCGCTGGCGACGACAGTGCGCGCGGTTGCTTCCGAGGCCGGGGAGCACCTGGCAACGGCACCCTCGGCCGTCGCTCACTGGGTGGCCGGCGGAGCCCCCACCGGGCGCACCCCGTTGTACCTTGCCGAGGCACTCACCCGGAGGATGCGTCGCAAGGTGACCGTGGCGGAGATCGGATTAGGGTCGGAAGCGATCGGGGAGGTTATGAGTGCCGACCCGCTGGCCACCGCCGCCGACCTCGGGAGAGCCGTGATGCAGTCCCGCCGTGACTTCCTCGCCAGTGCGTTCGCCACCGCTGCCGTAGCACTGCCGCTGACCTACGATCACCAAGCGGTCGCCGCCACCTTGCGAGCGGGAAGGACCGGCGGCCGGGTGGGCGTCGGCGAGGTGGCCACCGTCCGGCACATCACCGGCGTGTTCACCGCCGCTGACGAGCGTCTTGGTGGTGGGCACGGACTGAGCGCGGTGATCACCTACCTGACCGACACGGTGGTGCCGATGCTCCAGGCCGTGTACCCCTCCGAGGCGATTCGCCGGGATGCCTACGGCGTGGCGGCCGAACTGTCGTACCTCGCCGCATGGAAGTACCACGACCTGGGCCGAGAGGGCGCCGCACAGCGGTACTACCTCCTCGGCTACCAACTCGCGTGCGAGAGCGATCCGACAGGACACGGGGCCTGGATGATGCGCGCTCTCGCCCATCAGGCTCTCAACCTCAAGCAGCCGGAGTTCTGCGTCGAACTGGCGGAGGAGTCCCTACGGCGAGCGCGCGGGAAGGTGGACCCGCAGACCGAGGCCCTGTTGCTGATCACGAGCGCCAGGGCGTACGGAGCCGTGGGGAGCGGGCAGGAGGCTGCGGCGGCGCTTCTCGCAGCCGAGGACGCCATGCTCGACACCGCGACACCGCCCGCGTCTTTCACGGCGGCTACCGGGCCGGTGGCGGCAACCGTCGCCTCCCACACCGCCAAGACGCTGGCCGAGCTGAACGACCATCAGGCGGCCGAGCGCCACCATCGAGCCGCCCTCGCCGGCCGTGACCCCGAGGCGTTCCGGCGCATTCACGCCCTGACGCTCGGGAATCTGGCCCGGTCCGTCGCTGCCCAGCGGCGCCACGACGAAGCTGTGGGGATCTGGGGCCAGTCGCTGGATTTCATGGACGGAGTCGTCTCGGACCGGCACAAGAAGGACCTTTACAAAGTCCGTACCACAATGGCGAGTTGGGCCCGTCGCGGAATCCCCGGCGCCTCAGACCTGGGGCAGCGCGCCGCCGAACTCGTCCGAGCCTGACCCGCACCCACTCGACTCCGCCCTACTGGTCAAGTCCGGTGGGCGGGGCCTGCTGGCCTCCGGTGGTCTGGCCGGTGCGGTCCGCAACGAACGTGCCGCGCTGCGGAACGGTCCGGACCCACCCTTCGGAGCGCAGGTGCTCGACCGCATGGCGGGCCGTGTTCCGGGCAACGCCGTATGCCTGGATCAACGTGCTCTCGGATGGCACTCGGGCCCCGACTCGCAGTTCCCCGGACTGAATGGCCCGGATGATGTCCGCCGCAATCTGCTGATACGGGTGCGCCTCGGCGTCCGGGTCGATCGGGGTTACGTCCATACCCAAAAGCGTAGGGCGACCCAAACGACCTCGCGCGTTTCGCTACGATCATGAACGTATCTAGACGTACCTATAGGAGTCGGCTACGGTCGGAATCCGCACCACCAACCAAAGAAGCCCCGGGACTGTGCGACCAGTCACCGGGGCCATTCGTCCGCGCAGCTATTAGGGAGCTGCCGACATGCGTCACCCTGGCTCTGCCGGCTCGCGGTCAACATCGCGCCGTCCCGGTTGAGGCGGAGCCCACCGCCCTGGCGGCCACCACCGAACCCGTTCCCCAAAGCGAACCGGAAACCGCTTCCGAAGGCCTGGAGTCTTGGCCCCTGGTCCGCCCCTACGTCGACCACGTCGCATGGCGGGCCGAGCTGGACGAGAAGCAGCGCCAGTACGAGCGCCGCGAGGCCCTGCGGGCGGTCGCCGATGAGCAGCCCGATCCGGGCTACACCTATGACGGGGCGCACAGCCTCGCCGGGGCGGTGGCGTGATGACCCTCGCGGCCACTCAGAAGCCCACGTGCGGCTCTCCGCGCCCCGGGCAGCATGACGGAGCCCCGTGCACCCGTGACCCGTTCCACCGGGACGACCACGCGAACGCTCTCGGCGAGACGTGGCCCCGGCTCGCTCCGGTCCTTGCGCCAGGTGCGGTGGCCCGGCCCCCACCCCGGTCCCGATCGGCCACCAGGAAGCCATTATCGGCCCCGGGCACACCGTGTGGGCGTGCTCGCCCACCTGCCCCGAGTAGAACCCCCTCGCCCCGTCCGGGACCGATCCGGGCGGGGCTCTCTCGGCTCTGCCGTAGAACCCCTAAGACCGCCTCTCCGGAGACCCGGAGGGGAACCGGTTCTGCGTGATCGACACCTCGCACGGCTGACCACCCTGGACCGCCGCCCGCCCCGGACGGCCGGGGCGGTCAGGGCTGCGCCGGCCGCCCCGCCGGGCTGTGCAGCAGGTAGGCGGTCGCGGCGGCGGCCAGCAGCACCATGCAGCAGATGAACACCAGGCCCGCGTCCTCGAGGCCGAGCGGTTCGGTCAGCGCACCGATCCCGATCACCGGGACGGAGATGCCCGAGTAGGCGACCACGAAGAGCGCCGAGATCGCTCCGGCGCGGTTCGCGGCCGGCGCGGCGCCCGCCACCGCCGACACCGATCCGCGGAACGCCAGCCCCTGGCCGAACCCGCCGACCAGCGCGCACAGCACCAGCAGCGCCAGCAGGTCCCAGCTGAGCGAGCCGGCCAGCAGGGCGAGCCCGCCGATCAGGGTCAGGCAGCCGGCCGGCAGCGCGACGGCCACCCCGAGCCGGCCCGCGAGCAACTGGCCGAGGGTGGAGGCGAAGAAGGCGGAGAAGACGATCAGGCCGACCACCGCGTGGTTGTGGATGTCCAGGCCCTGGGCGAGGAAGGCGGGGGAGACCGAGGTGAACACCCCGAACAGGGAGAAGCCGACGAACGAGGCCAGCCCGGCGGGGACGAACACCTTGCGGACCTCCGGCGGCAGGCTGGGCCGGGTCGGCCGGACGGCGCTCAGCGGTTCGGGTGCGCGGACGGTCTCCGGCAGCCGCAGGATCACCGCGACCGAGGCCGCGACCAGCACCAGGTGCACCACGAAGACCGTGCGCAGCGGCCAGGGCGCGTACTGCGCGAGCAGCCCGGCCAGCAGCGGGCCGCAGCCGAGGCCGCCCATGTTGGCCGCGGTGGCGGCGAAGGCGGCGCGGGACTCCCGGCCGGGCAGGGCGAGTTCCATCACGTAGGCGGTGGCGGCGCCGGTGAACAGGCCCGCGGACAGCCCGGACAGCAGGCGCCCGAGGTAGAGCAGCGGGAGGCCGCCCTCGAACAGGAAGCACAGGGCGCTGAGCGCGGCGAGCCCGAGCCCGCAGAGCAGCACCGGCCGGCGGCCGACGGTGTCGGAGACCTTCCCGGCGACCAGCAGCACGCCGATCACCCCGAAGGCGTAGACCGCGAAGACGATCGTCACGGTCAGCTCGGAGAAGCCGAGTTCGTCCTGGTAGAGGCCGTAGAGCGGGGTGGGCAGCGTGGTGCCGGCCATACAGACGGCGAAGGTGCCGGCGGCGGCGAGGTAGTCGGTCGGGCGGGTCGGCCGGGAGGAGCGCTGACGAACACTCATGTCTGCCACCGTAAGGGGTGGCTGACAGTAGGTGCCCCTTGACATTGCGTCATGTACGCGACAGGTTTGGAGTGGCCTCGGCCCCTCACCTCGGGATCCGCCGAGGTCCGGCCCAGCACCGCCGACTCCCCGGAGCGTTGATGCGTACCCTGCTCGCCAGACAAAGGCCCGCCCGACCGACCCTCAGAAGGCCCACCCCCAGCGGCCCGACGCCCGCGGGGCTCGCGCTCAGAAGACCCGCGTTCGGGCGGCTGCTGGTCGCCGTCCTGCTGCTGCCGCTGCTCGCCCTCGGCCTGGCCGTCCCGGCGACGGCCGGCGAGGCGCCCGCGGGCGACATCCGGGACCGCCTCGCGGCCGTCCCCGGGATGACCGTCACCGAGGAGAAGCCCGCCCCCGGGTACCGCTACTTCCTGCTGACCTACACCCAGCCGGTCGACCACGACCGGCCCTGGCTGGGCACCTTCCAGCAGCGCCTGAGCGTCCTGCACCGCGGCGAGGACCGCCCGACCGTCCTGTACACCAACGGCTACACGCTGGGCACCACGCCCTCGCGCACCGAGCCGACCCGGCTGATCGACGGGAACCAGGTCTCCATCGAGTACCGGTTCTTCACCCCGTCCCGACCCGAGCCCGCCGACTGGTCCAAGGCCGGCATCGAGCAGGCCGCCGCCGACACCCACCGGATCATCACGGCGCTCAAGCGGGTCTACGGCCAGGCCTGGATCTCCACCGGGGCCAGCAAGGGCGGCATGTCCTCGGTCTACCATCGCCGGTTCTACCCGGACGACGTGGCCGGCACGGTCGCGTACGTGGCGCCCGACGACGTGGACGACCGCGAGGACTCCGCCTACACGGCGTTCTTCCGGCAGGTCGGCACCGCGCAGTGCCGGGACGCGCTGAACGCCGCCCAGCGCGAGCTGCTGGTCCGGCGCGGCACCCTGGAGCCGCGCTACGCGGCCGACAACGCCGCGCGCGGCAACACCTTCCGGACGGTGGGCAGCGCCGACCGCGGGTACGAGCTCGGGGTCCTGGACGTGGTCTGGGCGTTCTGGCAGTACAGCACCGAGGCGGACTGCGCCGACGTGCCCGGCGCCGGGGCCACCGACGACCAGCTGTACGCCTGGCTGGACACCCACTCGGGGGTGGACGCCAACAGCGACCGGTCGCTCGCCGCCTACACCGCGTACTACTACCAGGCGGGCACCCAGCTCGGCTCCCCGCTGTTCGCGGTCCCGCACCTCAAGGGGCTGCTGCACTACGACACCAAGGAGCTCTACGCGCCCCGCACCTACGTGCCGCGCTCGATCCCGATGCGGTTCGACCGCGGGGCGATGCGGGACATCGACGGCTGGGTGCGCCACCACGCCGAGCGGATCCTCTTCGTCTACGGGCAGAACGACCCGTGGGGCGCCGAGCGGTTCGGCCTCGGCCGCGGGAGCAGCGACTCCCACGTCTACACCGCGCCCGGTGCCAACCACGGGGCGAAGATCGCCGCGCTGGTGCCCGCCGAGGCTGCCGCGGCCACCGCGGACCTGCTCCGCTGGGCGGGCGTCGGACCCACCGCCGGTGGTGGGTCGGCCGCCGCCGCGGCGCACCAGGCACCGCCGTACGGCGAGCTGGACCGGGCCGGGCTCCTGCTGGAGCAGCACCGGCTGTGACGGGACCGGCCGGTCACCCGCGGCGCCCCGCGGGTGACCGGCCGGCCTCCGTCAGGCCTGGCCGCGCGGGGCCCGCCCGGCCCGCTCGGCCCGGCCGACCCGGCTGTGGCCACGGCCGTACAGGAAGTACACCACCATGCCGATGACCATCCAGATCAGGAACCGCCACCAGGTCTCCACCGGCAGGTTGATCATCAGCCACAGGCTCGCCAGCACGGACAGGATCGGCACCACCGGCACCCACGGGCAGCGGAACGAGCGCGGCAGGTCGGGCCGGGTGCGGCGGAGGATCACCACGCCGATCGAGACCACGATGAAGGCGAACAGGGTCCCGATGTTCACCAGCTCGGAGAGCTCCTCCAGCGGGATCAGACCGGCCAGCACCGCCACCACCAGGCCCAGCATCAGGATCGCCTTCGAGGGCGTCTTGAACCGCGGATGCACGGCCGAGAAGGTCCGCGGCAGCAGGCCGTCGCGGCTCATCGCGAAGAACACCCGGCTCTGGCCGAGCAGCAGGATCATGGTCACCGAGGTCAGACCGGCCACCGCGCCGACGTTGATGATGTCGGCGAAGGCGTCCTGCCCGACCGCCTTGAAGGCGTCCGAGAGCGGGGCGTCGCTGGAGAGCTCGGTGTACTTCTGCATGCCGGTGACCACCACCGACACGGCCATGTAGAGCAGCGTGCAGATGAGCAGCGAGCCCAGGATGCCGCGCGGCACGTCGCGCTGCGGGTTGCGGGTCTCCTCGGCGGCGGTCGCCACCACGTCGAAGCCGATGAAGGCGAAGAAGACCACCGCCGCGGCGGTGAAGATGCCCATCACCCCGAAGTCCGTCGGCGTGTAGCCGAACATGGCCTGGATCAGCGGCGACTGCCCGCCGGACTTGCCCTCCACCGTCACCGCCGGCGGGATGAACGGTGAGTAGTTGTCGGACTTCACGAAGAACAGGCCGGCCACGATCACGATCAGCACGACCGTGACCTTGATGGCCACGATCACCCGGGTGATCTCCGCCGACAGGTGCATCCCGGCCACGATCACCCCGGTCAGCACCAGCACCAGCAGGGTGGCCAGCAGGTTGAAGCTCCAGCCACCGGTGTCCGCGCCGGTGAGCGCGTGCGGCAGGCTGACCCCGGCGCTGTCCAGCAGCGACTGCACGTAGCCGGACCAGCCGACCGCGACCACCGCCGCGCCCAGCGCCAGCTCCAGCACCAGGTCCCAGCCGATGATCCAGGCGGGCAGTTCGCCGATGGTGGAGTATGCGAAGATGTACGCCGAGCCGGCCACCGGCACGGTGGAGGCGAGCTCGGCGTAGCAGAGCGCCGCCAGCGCGCAGACCACGCCGGCGGCGGCGAAGGAGAGCGCGACCGCGGGGCCGGCGTGGTTCTTGGCCGCGGTGCCGGTCAGCACGAAGATGCCGGTGCCGATGATGACACCGACCCCGAACACGGTCAGGTCCAGGGCGGACAGCGATCGGCGCAGCGTGTGTTCGGGCTCGGTGGTGTCGGCGATCGACTGCTCGACCGATTTGGTCCTGACCAGGTCGCGCAGCAGCGGGTTCGGCTCGGGCATGGAACTCATACGGGCCTCCGGAGGGTCGTCCGGGTCACCGCTACCCAAGTCGGCCGCCCGTGCGACACCCCGGGCCCAGGCTTCATTCGTAAGGCCCTGTCCTCGGGCCTCTTGGCGGCTCGGCGTGCCGTGAGCAGCGGGCTGCGGGACGCTGGACGGGCGGGCACCGAGGGCTGGACGGAAGGAGCACCCAGTGGCGGGAGAAGCCGACGAGGCCATGGGAGATGTCGTCTACCAGCCCGACGGTAGCGAGATCGTCGATGATGCCGGTGTCCTGGACACCGAGGACACCCTGCTGGACCGGGGCGCGGACCCGTACGACGAGGGCTGGTCACCGCCCGAACGGCCGCTGGCCGTCAACCGGACCGGGACCACCGCCCGCGAGGGCGCCGAGGGTGAGACGCTGGAGCAGCGGCTCTCGGAGGAGTGGCCGGACCCGAACCTGCAGGACCGGGACGGCGAGACGGACGGCCTCGGCGACGCCTCCGACACGGACGGCGAACTGCTCGACGACGAGGTCGGCGACCGGCGCGCCGGCCGGCTGGTCGCGCCGGACGGGCGGCCCAGGGGCCTGCTCGCCTCGGACGTCGGCATCGACGGCGCCGCCGCCTCGGCCGAGGAGGCCGCCGTGCACGTGGTCCGCGAGCCGGACGACGAGCGCTACTGAGCGGCCCCCGTCCGGCGACACCCGGCACGGGCGCGCGCGGCCCGCCCCCGGCCGCTGGAGAATGCCCCTGTGACCTCATTGCCCGACGCCCCGCGGTACACCGGCCACACCGTCTGCGACCGCCGGACCCACTCCACCCCGCTGCGGGACTTCCTGCGCACCGAGACCGGCAGCGCCGCCGTCCTGCTGGCCGCCACCCTGGCCGCCCTCGTCTGGGCGAACGCGGCCGCCGGGTCCTACCAGGAGTTCTGGCACACCGAGATGTCCGTCGGGATCGGCTCCGCCGGGATCTCGATGGACCTGCGGGAGTGGGTCAACAGCGGGCTGATGACGATCTTCTTCTTCGTGGTCGGCCTGGAGGCCAGGCGCGAGTTCGACCTCGGCGAGCTCCGGGAGCGCCGGCGCTTCACCCTGCCGCTGCTGTGCGGGCTGAGCGGGATGCTCGTCCCGGTGCTGATCTACCTGGCGATCGCGGCCGGCGAAGGCACCACGCACGGCTGGGGCGCCGCGATGTCCACCGACACCGCCTTCGCGCTGGGCCTGCTGGCGCTGTTCGGCCGGCGGCTGCCGGACGGCCTGCGGATCTTCGTGCTCACCGTGGCCGTGGTCGACGACTTCGTGGCGCTCGGCGTGATCGCGGTCTTCTACAGCGGGCACATCTCGCTCCCGGCGCTGGCCGTCGCGGTCGGCATCTTCGCGGTGATCGTCGTCCTGCGCCGGATCGACATGCGCCGCGGCGGCATCTACGCGCTGCTGGCCGCGGCGGTCTGGGTGGCGATGCTGGAGTCCGGCGTCGACCCGGTCGTCACCGGCCTGGCGATGGGCCTGCTGACGTACGCCCGCCCCGCGGCCCGGACCGACCTGGAACGGGCCAGCGGGATGTTCCGGCGCTTCCGCGAGCAGCCCACCCCCGAGCTGGAGCGCACCCTGCGGGCCGGCATCGCCTCCACGCTCTCGCCCAACGAACGGCTCCAACGGATGTACCACCCGTGGAGCAGCTACGTCATCGTGCCGCTGTTCGCGCTCGCCAACGCGGGGATCACGCTCAGCGGCAGCCAGCTCGCGAACGCGTTCGGCTCGCCGGTCACCCTCGGCATCCTGCTCGGCTACACCCTCGGCAAGCCGATCGGCATCCTCGGCACCGCGCTGCTCACCACCGCGCTCAGCCGCGGCCGGCTGCGCCCGCCGGTCGGCTGGGGCTCGATCACGGCCGGCGGCACCATCGCGGGGGTCGGCTTCACCGTCTCGCTGCTGATCGCCACGCTCGCCTTCGACGGCACCCGGCTGACCGAGGCCAAGGTCGGCATCCTCAGCGCGGTGGTCTGCTCCGCGGCGGTGACCTGGATCGTCACCCGGGTGATCGGCGCGCTGCCCAAACGCACCCGGATCCGGGCCCTGCTCGGGACCGGCGAGGGCCTGGTCGACCTGCTCACCCCCGTGGACACCGAACGCGACCACATCCGCGGCCCGCTCGAGGCCCCGGTCACCCTGGTGGAGTACGGCGACTTCGAGTGCCCGTACTGCGGCCAGGCCGAGCCCGTGGTCCGCCAGCTGCTCGCGGGCTTCGCCGACATCCGGTACGTCTGGCGCCACCTGCCGCTGCACGACGTCCACCCGCACGCCCAGCTCGCGGCCCAGGCGGCCGAGGCGGCGGGCGTCCAGGGGGTCTACTGGGAGATGCACGACCTGCTGCTGGAGCGCCAGAAGGCGCTGCGCGCCGAGGACCTGGTGCACTACGCCGAGGAGTTCGGCCTGGACGTGGAGCGTTTCCGCCGCGACCTGCGGGCGCAGCGGGCCGCCGCCCGGGTCGCCGAGGACATCGAGTCCGCCGACCTCAGCGGCGTCGCCGGGACACCGACCTTCTTCGTCAACGGCCGCCGCCACCACGGCGCCTACGACCTCGCCACGCTCTCGGCCGTGGTCCGCGAGGCCGGTGCCAGGGCGGTCACGGCGCCCTGAGCCGGTCGACCCCGGCGGGTTAGCGTGGCGGTCATGGATCTCCGCATCTTCACCGAACCCCAGCAGGGCGCCGACTACGACACCCTGCTCCGGGTGGCCAAGGCCACCGAGGACCTCGGCTACGACGCCTTCTTCCGCTCCGACCATTACCTCCGGATGGGCGACGCCGACGGCCTGCCCGGCCCCACCGACGCCTGGATCACCCTGGCCGGTCTGGCCCGCGAGACCAGCCGGATCCGGCTCGGCACCCTGATGACCGCCGCCACCTTCCGGCTGCCCGGCGTGCTCGCCATCCAGGTCGCCCAGGTCGACCGGATGAGCGGCGGCCGGGTCGAACTCGGGCTCGGCGCAGGCTGGTTCGAGCAGGAGCACCGCGCCTACGGCATCCCGTTCCCGGCCGCGAAGTTCGGCCGGCTGGAGGAGCAGCTGGCGATCGTCACCGGCCTGTGGCAAACGGCCGTGGGGGAGACCTTCGACTTCAAGGGCGAGTACTACGAACTCCGGGACTCCCCGGCGCTGCCCAAGCCGGCCCAGCAGCGGATCCCGGTGCTGGTCGGCGGCATGGGACCGGAGCGGACCCCGGCGCTGGCGGCCCGCTACGCCGACGAGTTCAACCTGCCGTTCGCCTCGGTGGAGCAGAGCGCCGAGCAGATCGGCCGGGTGCGGGCCGCCGCCGAGCGCCACGGCCGCAGCGCCGACTCGCTGGTCTACAGCAACGCGCTGGTGGCCTGCGTCGGCGCGGACGACGCCGAGGTGGCCCGGCGGGCCGCCGCGATCGGCCGGGAGCCGGCGGAGCTGCGCCGCAACGGCCTGGCCGGCAGCCCGGCCGAGGTGGTCGACCGGATCGGCCACTACCGGGAGGCCGGGAGCAGCCGGATCTACCTGCAGATCCTCGACCTGGACGACCTCGACCACCTGGAGCTGATCGCCACCCGGGTGATGCCCCAGCTGGCCTGAGCCCCGGACAGGACCGGACGGCCGAGGACGGCCGAGGACGAAGGGCGGGCGCCGGCTCCGCCGAGCGCGCGGGTGGGGCCGGGCCCGATCCACGGTGGCGGGGTGTGCCCGGAGGGGCAAACGGTGGACATTCACCGTTCGGGCGCACCGTCAGGAGTACCGGGATTGCGGTCTGGTGATCATACGAAACCGTGGCACGAGTCGAACACGCAGACTTCCGACATCCCCCGTGCCGTGGTGAGCCGTGCTTCGGACACGGCTCCGGTTCGCCGATCTGTCCCCGTCCCCGAACAGAAATGGTCACCAGCACATGGCGCACATCGGTCGCCCCTCCCCGCGGCGCTCGCTCGTCGCGGCCGCCACCGGCCTCGTCCTCGCCACCAGCGGCATGGGAACGACGCTCGCCCTCGCCCAAGGCGTCCCCGCGGTGGCTCACGCATCCGCCCCGCCACCGCGGGCCGTACGGGCCGACTGCCCGCCCGTCCCGCTGTGGACGAACACCGGAGGGGCGACCCACACCCTCGTCGAGTACGACACCGCCGGAACGGTCCTGTTCAGCGCGCCGCTCGTCCGTGACTACGGGGACATCGCGTTCAGCCCGAACGGCTCCAAGCTCTACGGCATCAACTTCCCCGGCGCTCCATCGCTGTACACGATCGACCCGGCCACCGGTGCCGAGACCGCGACCACCGCGGTGACCGGGCCGCTCGCCGCCGTCACGGTGGTCAACGGTCTGACCGCCGCCGCCAACGGCACGCTGATCGTCGGGGCGTTCACGACCAACCAGATCTACCTGCTCGACCCGGCCACCGGCGTCAGCACCGTGGCCCCCTACGCCTTCCCCGCCGGATTCGTCTCCGCAGGTGACTTCCTGACCCTCGCGGACGGCGACGTCCTCGCGTTCGGCACCCCGGCCGGCTCCGGCGCCGGCGTCCCCTCCGCGGTGTTCCGGATCCACCCGGACAACACCGTCACCCAGATCGGGACCGTCCCGCAGACCTTCGGCGCCGCACAGTCGGGCGGCAGCGTCTACGCGTTCGCCTCGGACGGGACGATCAACCGGCTCGACAGCGTCCCGACCGCCGCCTCGACCGACCCGCTGCCGGTGACGCCGGTGGTCGCCACCGGATCCGGCTTCTACGGTGCCACCGCCCCCCAGGACTCCGGCAGCTGCACCGTGCCCACCTACACCATCGCCAAGGGCGCCTCGCCGGCCGGCCCGGTCGACGAGGGCGCCACGGTCACCTACACCGTGATGGTGTCGAACACCGGTACCGTCCCGGCGAACGCCGACTTCAGCGACGACCTCGGCGCCGTGCTGGACGACGCCACCCTGGTCCCCGGGTCCGTCATGGCCACCATCGGCAGCGCGTCGGTGACCGGCACCACCCTCGGCTACACCGGCCTGCTCGCCGCGGGCGCCACCGCGACCGTCAGCTACCAGGTCACGGTGAAGACCCCGGACACCGGCGACCGGGCCCTGACCAACGCGGCCACCGCGACCGGACAGGGCGGCAGCTGCGCCACCGTGGGCGGCTGCACCACCACCGTCCGGGTCACCCCGCCCACCCGCGGCCTCACCGTCGTGAAGTCCGCCACCGAGCAGGACTTCACCGCGCCCGGGCAGGTCCTGCACTACAGCTACGTGGTGACCAACACCGGCTCCCAGCCGCTGACGAACGTCGCGGTCACCGACCAGGGGCCCGGTACCCCGCAGGTGACGTGCCCCGTGTCGGTCCTGCTGCCGGGTGCCTTCACCACCTGCACCGCGATGTACACCACCACCGCCGCGGACGTGCGCGCCGGGAAGGTCGTCGACACGGCGACCGCCACCGGCACCGACCCGGGCGGCGTCAGCGTCACCGGTACCAGCAACCAGGTGACCGTCCCCTACGCCGGCCTGACGATCGAGAAGCGGGCGCAGGAGACCGCGTTCTCCGCGGCCGGGCAGAGCGTCCACTACACGTTCACGGTCACCAACGCCGGCAACACGCCCCTCACCGGCCTGCACGTCGTCGACGACGGCCCCGGCACCCCCCAGGTGACCTGCCCGGTCACCGGACTGGAGCCCGGCGCGTCGACCACCTGCACCGCGACCCACACCGTGACCGCCGCCGACGTGAAGGCCGGCCGGATCACCGACCACGCGACCGTCACCGGCACCAGCCCCGGCGGCAGCACCGTGACCGCCACCAGCAACACCGTGACCGTCCCGGCGTGCACGCCCTGCGAGGACCACGACCACGGCCACGGCCCCGGCGACGACTGCGACGACGACCACCCCGGCCACGGCGACCACCCCGGCCACTGGGGCGGGCAGCCGGCCGTCCACCCGGCCGGCTACACCTCCGGCACCAGCGCTGACGGCAAGCCCGCGGCCGGCCAGCACGGAGCCCTCGCCGACACCGGCACCGACACCGGCACCACCACCGCCCTCGGCGCCGGCGCCGTGCTCTCGGCGGGGCTCGGCGCCCTGCTGACCCGCCGCACCCGCGCCCGCCGCGCCGGCGCCGAGTAGCACCACCCGCAGCACCGACCAACCGACGGCACCGCGGAGTCCCACCACCTCCGCGGTGCCGTCGCCCGCGCAAACACGGCCTAGATCACGGCGGCGGCGAAGACCCACAGGTGCGGCGGCTCGGGCAGGATCACGTAGTGCACGATCGCCCGGGTGGTGGTGACCACCCGGACCGAGTCGTCCAGGTCGTACCGGTCGGCCTGCGGCCAGGACCACGGGTCCGCCTGGGCCCGTTCGACGGCGGCCAGCAGCTCCTTGCGGTCGTCGTCGCCGAGCCTGCGGACGGCTCGGCCGACCTCGGCGGCGAACCGCGCCTCGTGGCGCCGGGTGGACATGGGCTCCACGATAGCGGCCCGCACGGCCCGCCATCGGGCCGACGGCCGGCCGGCCCGCGGGCCGGCGGCGGGCCGTGCGGCGTGGCGTCAGCGGCCGAGCAGGCCCGCGAAGTCACGCCCCAGGTTGGCGATCGTGGTGAGGTCGCCCAGGTCGGTGACGGCCAGCACCGGGATGCTCTGGTGCTGCGCCACCGGCTGCTCCGCGGCGGCCGCCGCCCCGGTCGTGGCCGGCGCGACGGCGCCGAGCAGCGTGCAGGCGAGGATGGTTCGGACGGCGGTGCGCACCGGGGCCTCCGTGAGCGGGTTGGGGGGACTGCCGGCCTGACCAACCGCCGAACGGCGCCGCGGTCACGGGTGGCCGGGCCCGATCCCCCCGACGGAGTGACCGGCCAGCGCGTCGGCCAGCCGGTCCAGCTCCGGGCGCCAGGCCCGGCGGACGTTCATCCTGGTCGGCGCCGGCTCCCCGGGCAGCCGGAAGCGGAACCAGCTCCACAGCGTCCGGCGCTGCCCGGGGACGAAGCGGCGGACCGCCTCGGAGCGGGGCAGCGCATAGGCCGGTGCGCCCGGCCGATGGCGCAGGAACTCGATCCGGTGCAGCAGCACGGTGTGCTCGGTGAGCGTGAAGAAGTACTCCTCGGCGTCGAACTGACCGCTCATCAGGGCGGACCGCCACGGGCTCGGGCCGGGGAGCACCGCCAGCGTGACGACCGGCCGGTCGTCCGGGTCGGCCCGCCGGACCGCCTCCGCGACCTGCTCCACCGTGCTCGACTTGCGTAGGGCCATCGCCCTCTCTCCTTCGGGTCGGACGGTGCCCCGGCGCCGCGCCGGGGCCGGTGTGCGCTCAGGCGGCCCGGAGCGGGGCCGCGCCCCGGGCGAGCGCCGAGCCCGCGATCCAGGCCTTCTCGTGGCTCGGTAGGGCGATCCGCCCGTGCAGCACCGCCTCGGGGTCGCGCGCGATCCGGTGCAGCAGCCGCCGGTAGATGCCGGCCATGGTCGCGGTGGCGGCCCGGCTGCGGCCGTCGAGCAGCGGCAGCAGCCGCAGGCCGTCCTGGAAGTACCGCTCCGCCCGGGCCGCCTCGAACAGCACCAGCCCCGTCACGTCGGCCTGCGGGGAGCGGGCGGCCGCGCCGAGGCCGCTCTCGCAGCCGAACCGCCACAGGTCCTCCGCCGGCAGGTAGCTGCGGCCGAGGGCGGCGTCCTCGCGCAGGTCGCGCAGGATGTTGGTGAGCTGCAGGGCGAGCCCGAGCGCGTCGGCGTACTCCGCCCCGCGCACCGGGTCCGTGCAGCCGAACACGCCGACCAGCAGCCGGCCCACCGAGCCCGCCACGCAGCCGCAGTACTCGCGCAGTTCGGCGAAGGTCCGGTACTCGCGGCCCCGCACGTCCATGCCGACCCCGTCCACCAGCTCCTCGAAGGCCTCCAGCGGGATCGGGTAGGCGGTCACCACGTCGGCCAGGGCGAGCTTGACCGGGTCGGTCTCCTCCTCGCCGACCGCGCCCTCGCGCACCTCCGCGAGCAGGTCGCGCACGTGCTCCAGCAGCAGCGCCTTCCGATCGGCGGGCAGCGGACCGTCGCCGATGTCGTCGACCCGGCGGGCCAGCGCGTAGAGCGCCGACACCGCCCGCCGCTTCGGCGCGGGCAGCAGCCGGATGCCGTACGCGAAGTTCCTCGCCTCCAGCGCGGTGACCGCCTCGCAGTAGCGGTAGGCGGCCAGGACCTTGGCACGGGGCGGGTTCGGCGCGGGCATGTCCGGGGGCTCCTGTCGTCACGGCGGGAGGTGGACCCGCTCCGTACGACACCCTGCCGACCGGCCGGATCGCCCCACAACCGGCAGATCGCCGAGCCGGCCCGGTCTTTCGGTCCCCGCCGGGTACGCCCCCGCGGCGCGGCCCGGATCCTTTCGGTCACCCCCGCCGGGTGCTAGTCCGCCTCGGGGATCAGCTGAACCAGCGTCAGCCAGGTCAGCGGGTCCGGCTCCACCCAGGCGGCGCGTACGGCGTAGCGGCCGGGGGCCAGGTCGAGGGTGAGCCGCTCCCGCGGCCCCGCGCCGGCGCCCGGTGCTGCGGCGTCGAGCAGGACGGCGGCGCCCGGCGTCCGCCAGCTCAGCCCCTCCTCCCAGCGCGCGTACTCCAGGGCGGGCCCGAGCGCGGCGAACAGCGCGGCCTCCGACTCGGCCGCGCACCACCGGACGAAGAGCCGGTGCTCGGGCAGGTACGTGGTGGCCGCCGGTTCGTCCCCGAGCACCAGGGCCTCGGCCGGGCCCGCGGGGATGACGGCGGCGTAGCCGTCCACGGCGCAGGCTCGCGCGTAGTCGCTGTCCGGGGCGTCGCCGTCGGTGCCCCGCCAGGCGCCGAGCGCCTCCTCGGGCAGCACGACCAGCGGGCCGCCCTCGGACTCGATCCACTGGTACGACTCCGGAGCCGGGTAGATGATCACCATTGAAACCTACCGTCCGTCGGGCCCGCCGGCGCGCACCGGCGGGGCGTACACCATCCGACCAGGTGTCAGCGGCCCTGCGGGCGGCGGCCGGTGTGGGTGTGGCCCGGGTGCTCCCCGGTCTCCGGGTCGGGGAAGGAGACGGCGAGGGTCACCGTGTACTCCCAGACGTCCTCGCGGTGGCCGGGCACCCGGGCCAGGTGGCTGCTGTGGATCTCGGCCTCGGGCGCCTGCCGGCACCAGTCGGCGGCCTGCCGCAGCGCGTCGGCGGCGCTGCCGCCGGTGCAGACCACGGCGGTGTACGCGGCCACGGTCACGTCCCCCGCGCGGCCGGGCATGGAGCGGACGGCGTCGGCCGCGCCGGACAGGTCTCGGGTCAGGTCGTCCACCAGCCGGGCGGGGACGGGGAGCCGCACCGCCGCGGCGGGGGCGGGCAGCAGGCGGGCGCCGGGCGCCCGGGAGTCGATCGCAGTCACCGTCCCAGGATGACCGGCCGCGGGGTTGGGCATGAGCACTTCGGGTTCCGTCAGACCGCGAGCACATGCCTACGGCACCCGGACGGCCGCCGCGGCCACCGGGACGGCCGTCCGGGCGGGCCGGATTCGGACGGGTGCCGGGGTGTCGCTCCCCAGTGTGAGGCGACGGCGCCCTCCGCCGACCGGGTACCGTGGTGCACGGCAGCTGCGTCTGCCCGCTCCGAGCCGTACCCCCGCCGCAGGCGGTCCACCCGGCCCGGACAAGGGTCCCCGACTCACGCGCACCACCCCGGACGGTCCCGCCGTCCTCCTGTCGGTTGCGTGCCAGACCACCGGAGGTTTAGACGGTATGACCACCAACCGCGCCCGCAAGGACGTCATCCGCGACCGGATGGCCACCACCGGCGAGTCCTACAACGTGGCCGCCCGCAGCCTGATCATGGCCACCCCCAAGGCCGAGGTGGCCAAGGCGCTGGAGGTCCAGCGCTGGCTGCCCGCCGAGAGCCTGGACCTGCCCTGCCCGTGCGGCGGCACCTGCGAGCCCGGCGAGACCTGCGAGCGGTGCCACGCCACCCACCGGCACGTCGCCCGCGACCCCGGCAGCACCGTCAACCTCGAGACCTGGGAGGACCGCTACGACTGCCTCGGCTGCGCGGCCTCGTACCGGCTGACCGTGGTGCTGCCGGGCCGTCCGTGGGGCCGGGCCGAGCCGGTGCCGGCGGGCGGTGGTGCGGAGCCCGGCGTCCGGGTACGGGTGTTCCCCGGGGTGGCGCACCCCCGGCTGAACCCGGGCCCGGCGGCCTGATCAGGCGCCGGGGCGGCGGAAGTCGACCGGGCGCCCGGCGGCGGCGTCGACCTCCTCGGGCGTGAGCAGCACCGCCACCGTGGACGACAGCGCCCCGCTGGCGCGCACCGTCATCGCGACGGCGGCCATCGCCTCGTGGTCGGGCAGCTCGATCACGCAGTACAGGTCGTGCTCGCCGAACGCGAAGTACATCGTCTCCAGCCGGCCGCCGAACGAGGTCACCACCCGCTCCACGGCGGCCCGGCGGCCGGTGCCCCCCTCGGCGAGCAGGCCCTCGGCCCCTTCGGCGGTGTAGTTGGCCCGGACCAGGTACTTCGGCATCCGCCCGCTCCTTCGTTCCCGGCGGCCGCCGTCCGGCGGCCCGTCCTGTCGGTCACCGCGGCGGCGGCCCCGGTCCGACCATCGGCCACGGTGGGAAGGTCCGGCCAGCCGGACGCCGCTGAACGGGCGGCGCGCGGCGCCGGACCACCCGGGTCGATCTTGCCCGGAGGCCGGACCCGGAGGTGGAATGGCCTGATGGACCACACCCCGCCGGCCCCCGGCCTCACCGAGCCGCAGGTCACCGCCTACCTCGACCGGATCGGCGCCCCGCGGCCCGCCCGCCCCGACGCGCAGGCGCTCGCCGCGCTGCAGAGCGCGCACCTGCTGGCCGTCCCGTTCGAGAACCTCAGCATCCACCTGGACGAGCCGGTCCGGCTGGACCTCGACCTGCTGCTGGAGAAGATCGTCGGCCGCCGCCGGGGCGGCTTCTGCTACGAACTCAACGGCGCCTTCGCCGAACTGCTGCGCGCGCTCGGCTACCGGGTGACCCTGCACAGCGCCCGGGTCTTCGCCGGCGAGCGCCCCGGACCGCCCCAGGACCACCTGGCGCTGCTGGTCGACCTCGGCGAGCCCTGGCTGGTCGACGTCGGCTTCGGCCGGTTCAGCAAGCTGCCGCTGCGCCTGGACGAGCGCGGCGAGCAGCCCGACCCGTGCGGCGTGTTCACCGTCCGGCCGCACGGCGAGGAGGTCGACGTCCTGCTGGACGGGACGCCGCAGTACCGGCTCGACCTGCGCCCCTACCGGCTGACCGACTTCGTGCCCACCTGCTGGTGGCAGACCACCTCGCCGGACTCGCACTTCACCCGGTCACCCACCTGCTCGCTGCTCACCGAGGACGGTCGGGTGACGATCAGCGGCACCCGGCTGATCCGCACCACGGCCGTGGACGGGCGCACCGAGCGGGTGCTGGGTGCGGACGAGGCGCTCGCCGCCTACCGCGAGCTGTTCGGGATCGTGCTGGACCGGCTCCCGGCGAAGCACTGAGGCTCCCGGGCGGAGCACCTGGGCACCGGGGCGCCCGGTCAGGACGGCGGTGCCGGGGTCGGGGTCCCGACCAGGACGCCGATCTTGTCGATCCGGTGCTCGGGGTTCCCGTTGGCGTCCCGCCAGCGGTCGCCGGCCGCGTTGTCCTCGGGGGTGGCGCAGGTGGAGATCGTGATCATCGCCTGGGTCGGCGCGGTGCCCGGACTGCCGGGGACGGCGGCGCGCTGCTCGGCGAGGGACTGCTCGGAGCGGAACGAGGTGCTCCTGGTCGCGGTGATCTCGTACCGGTAGACCAGGCCGTCCGAGCTGACCTCGACCACGTCGCCCACCTGCACGGCGGGGAGGCGGCCGAGCGGGCCGCCGGCGGAGAGCCGGTGCCCGGTGATCAGGTAGTTGCCGACCTGGCCGGGCCCGACCCCGCCGTGCTCGCCGTAGGGGCTGGCGGCCACCCCGCGGTCCTGGATCGTGGTCCCCGGCGCGTCGTCGGTGGTGCCCTGGTACGGGACCACCGGGAGGCCGGCGAGCCCGATCGAGGGGATCGACAGCGTGGCCGGCCGGGTCCGGGGGTCGGCGGCGGGCGCGGTGGTGCTCGGTGCGGTGGTGCTCGGTGCGGCGGTGACCGGCGCGGCCGCCGGTGTCGGGGAGGCGGGGGCGGTCGCGGGGCCGGTCGGGGAGCCTGCGAGCGCGGCCGAGGCGCCGCCACCGGCGGCCGAGCAGCCGGCGAGCACGGCGACCAGCGCACCGGCGGCGGTGGTGGCGAGAGCGGTGGGAAGTCGGCGAGAACGGCGCATGGGTCACCGGAGGGGGTGAGGACGGGGGAGCCGGGCGGGCAGGCGACGCGCCGCGGCCAGGTCCGTCCAGGGTACGACGGTCGGCCGTACGCCGGTTCGAGTGTGCCAGGGGCCGGAACCGGTGGCCGGGCACCGCCGTCCCTCTCGGTAGGGGGAGTCACGTCGGAGGAGGCGGTTGCGATGCGACGTTGGACGGCGGTACCGGCAGCACTCGTACTCATGGGGGCCGGGACGGCGGCGGCGCCCTTCACCGCGGCGGCGGCCGCGCCCCCGGCAGCGGTGGCGCAGTGCCCGACCGGGTGGGGCAGCCTGCCCGAGGACCGCGCCGCCTCCGGCATCCGGCCGCTGGCCGACGTGCGGACCGGCGCCCACCCCTGCTACGACCGGCTGGTCCTGGACGTACCGGGGACCTCGGCCGCCCGCCCGGCCGGCTACCACGTCCGGTACGTCGACGCTCTGGTCCAGGACGGCTCCGGCCGGACCCTGCCGGTGGGCGGCGGCGCGATCCTCGAGGTGATCGTGCTGGCGCCGTCCTACGACCCGGCCACCGGCGCCCCGACCTACCCGGCCCGCGCCGGGCAGCCGCTGCCCGGGGTCGACCTGACGGGCTACCGGACCTTCGTCGACGCCCGGTTCGCCGGCAGCTTCGAGGGCCGCACCCAGCTCGGCCTGGGCGTGCGCGCCCGGCTGCCGTTCCGGGTGTTCCAGCTCGACGACCGGCTGGTGGTCGACGTCGCCCACAGCTGGACCGCCGGGCGCTGAGCCGCTCTCAGCCCCGGGCGGCCGCGGCGCGCTCGCGGGCCCGGGCGTACCGGGCGGCCAGCGGACCGTACGTCAGGCCGTGCAGGACCAGACTCATCAGCACCGTCATGGTCATCACCTGGCCGACCAGGTCGGCGGCGTGTCCGTCGTCCGGAGCGAGGCTGATGAAGGCCAGCAGGCCGAACACGATGGACGCCAGGCCGCGCGGCCCGAGCCAGGCCAGCAGCATCCGGTCGGCCCGGTCCAGGCCGCTGCCCGCCAGCGAGATCAGCACCGGGGCGACCCGCACCACGGTCAGCGACAGCGCGGCGTACGCCACCACCCGGCCGTCGAACTCACCCGTGAACGCCTGCGTGACCACCTTGCCGAAGACGAACCAGAGCGCCAGCGACAGCAGCGTCCCGACGTCCTCCACCAGGTGCAGCGCCTTCGGCGGCAGCGCCCGCGAGTCCGGGGTGAAGCACAGCCCCGCGACGAACGCCGCCACGAACCCGTTGCCGTCCAGCACGATCGCCAGCCCGTACGACAGCAGCGGCAGCGCCACCGTCCCCAACCGGACGGCTCCGGGCTTGGTCCAGCCCGCCTGCCAGGCCCGCCGCAGCAGCCAGCCGCCCGGCTTGCCCACCACCGCACCGGCCAGCACCGCCCAGAACAGCGCGGACAGCGCGTCCAGCAGCGCCTCGGACACCGGTCCGGGATCGCCGCCGTGCGCCTCGGTACCGGCCAGGCAGAGCAGGAACACGGGGGCGATCAGGCCGTCGTTGAGCCCGCTCTCCACCGTGAGCACCCCGCGCAGCCAGGACGGCAGCCGCACGTCGCGGATCAGCTCCGCGGCCGGCGCCAGGTCGACCGGCACGGTGATGGCGGCGAACAGCGCGGCCAGCCACCAGCCGCCGGACGGGAACAGCAGCCCGCCGGTCAGCACCCCGGCGGCGAAGGTCAGTGGCAGCGCGATCAGCAACAGCCTGGTCAGCAGGTGCCGCTGCCCGTGCACCACCCCTTCCGGCACGTGGGTCGCGTCGGTGAACAGCAGCACCGCGAGGATCACCTCGACCGCGTGCTCGGCGTCCGAGGTGGTCAGGTTGATCGTCACCACCGGGGGCGACCCCACCGAGAGCAGTACGCCGGCGGCGGTCATCGCGACCGGCGCCGTGATGCTCCACCGCGCCAGCCGGCCGGCCACCAGGGCCCAGCCGAACAGCGTCCCCATGGTGACGACCAGAGCGACCACGCGCGCACCTGTCTTCCCCCGGCGCGCGACCGGACAGTGACGGAGTGGTCACGATGGTAGGTCCCCGCCGGGCCGCCCGCCGTGCTCGCCCGCACCGCCCGCGTGTCCCCGGCGGCGCGGGCGACCGGCCCGGCGAGCGGCGTTGCGAGGGGCTCAGGCGACCGGGTCCGGCTCCGGCTCCGGGTCGGAGTCCGGCAGCGGGGTGTCCCAGTCGAGCAGCCGGAGCAGCTCCTCGTCCACCCGGGCCGGCGGGCGCTCGGTGTCCCGGGCCGGCGGCGCGGCGGGGGAGCGTTCCGCCGTCCGGGCCGCCGTGAGCTGGGCGCTCACCGCGATGTTGCGTTCGGTGCGCGGTCGGCGCAGCTCCTCGTACCGCTCCAGCGCCGCCGGCCCGGGCCCGCGGTCGCGCAGCGCCTTGGCGAGCAGCACGGCGTCCTCCAGCGCCATCGAGGCGCCCTGGCCGGTGGCCGGCGAGGCCGCGTGCGCCGCGTCCCCGATCAGGACGGTGCGGCGGCCGCGCCAGCGCACCCCCGGGCCCAGGTGCAGCGCGTTGGTCACCATCAGCCGCTCCGAGGTCGCGGCGACGATCTCCGCGGTGGGGGTGCGGTCGGGCCGCAGCAGCGGCAGCAGCTGCTCGCGCCACCGCACGGGGCTGCCTCCGGCCAGCTCGTCCTCGGTCACCGCGGGACCCGGGACGCGGGCGAACCAGAAGGTCTCGCCGGCCGGCGAGACCGCGTAGCCGAAGGCGGCGCCGCTGCCGCGCACCATGGTGATCCGGTCGGACGGGCCGCCGGGCGGCGCCGCCTCGGTCGTGCAGCCGTAGAACACCCGCTGACCCGCGTACCCGGGCCGGGGCGCCGCCGGGTCCAGCTGCGCGCGCACCGCCGAGTGCAGTCCGTCCGCGCCGACCAGCAGATCGGCGGTGGCCGACCCGCCGTCGGCGAACCGGGCGGTCACGCCGTCCGCGTCCTCGGTCAGGCCGACCAGCCGCGCGGAGTGCCGGACCGGGATCCCCCGGCGGCCGACCTCCTCCCGGAGCACGGCGCCCAGCTCGGCGCGGCGCAGGCACCGGTAGCGGGTCAGCGGGTGGTCCGGCTCGCCGAGCGGCACCTCCGCGAGCTGCTGGCCGGCCTCGTCCAGCACGCTCATCGAGGTCAGCGGGAAGCCGAGCCCGGCGACCGGCGCCGCGGCGTCCAGCTGTGCCAGCGCCCGCATGCCGTTGCTGGCCAGGGTGAGGAAGGCGCCGATGTCGGCGCCGGTGTCCGGGTGAGCCTCGTGCACGGTGACCTCGAAGCCCGCCCGGTGCAGCCCGAGTGCGGCCGCCGTACCGGCGATCCCCGCCCCCACCACCATGATCCGCGTCAATTCGGCCCCCTCGCCGGTCGCGCTCCGCCCGGTCCGTCCGTACCCGACGGACCGCGGCCTGCCAGGCCGACGATAGCCGCCGCCGGCCCGCCGGCCGGGCCGAACCGGGCGACCCGGCCGGATCCGCACCCTGGGGCGGGCGCCGCCGCCGCGGCACGGTCATTCGGGGGAACGGCGTCGTGGCTGGTTGACTCGCCGCGGCCGGAGGAAGAGAGTCGCCCTGCGGTGCGGCCGCCGCCGCGTCACACCACCGCCGCCCGCGGGGCACCGCCGGCCGACACCCCGGGAGCCGCTGCCGCGATGGACCTCGACCTGTTCCTGATCGGTACCGCGATCACGCTCGGGCCCCTGCACAACAGTGCGTTCATCCTGCTGCTCTCCTCGGACAACGGCGTCCGCAAGGGCCTCGCCTTCCTGCTCGCCTGGCTCGCCAACCTGGTCATCGTGGTGGCCTGCGTGGTGCTGCTGACCGGTGGCAGCCCGCCGATGCGGCACAGCGCCCCCTCGACGGGCGCCGTGGCGGTGAAGCTGGCCATCGGTGTGCTGCTCGCGCTGTTCGGCGAGCACCGGCGGCGCCGGCCGCCCGGCGCCCGGCGTCCGCCCAAGTGGATGGCGAAGGTCGACCGGGCCTCGGTCTGGGCCGCCGGCGGCCTCGCCTTCCTGCTCCAGCCGTGGGCGATGGTCGGTGCGGGCGCGGCCACCGCGGTCGACGCCGACCTCTCCACGCTCGAATCCTGGCTGGCACTGACCGGCTACTGCCTGCTGGCCACCGTGAGCCTGATCGTGATGGAGCTCTACACGGTCTGGGCGCCGGAGGCCTCCCGGGCCCGGCTGACGGGCCTGCGCGAATGGCTGGACGGCCACCAGGAGCAGCTGATCGTCACGCTGTCGCTGCTGCTCGGGCTCTGGCTGACCGCCCGGAGCATCTACGAGCTGGTCGCCTGAGGAGACGGTCAGCCGGCCTGCGGCCGGGACAGCCGGGCGGCCCGGATCGCGAGGTGGTGCCGTTCGGGAAGGCTCGCGGTGGCCCGGGACGCGGCGCGGAACTGCTCCGCCGCGCCCTCGCGGTCGCCGGCCAGCTCCAGCAGGTGGGCGCGGACCACGGTGACCCGGTGGTGCCCGTCCAGCCGGGGATCCCGGTCGAGCACGGCGAGTTCGTCCAGGCCGGCCTGCGGCCCGTGCACCATCGCCGTGGCGACCACCCGGTTCAGCGCGACCAGCGGGTTGTCCGCGATCCGCGCCAGCACGCCGTACAGCGCGAGGATCTGCGGCCAGTCGGTGTCGGCGGCGGTCCCGGCCTCGTCGTGTACGGCGGCGATCGCCGCCTGCACCTGGTACGGGCCGACCGGGCCCCGGGGCAGGGTCGCGGTGATCAGCGCGATCCCCTCGGCAACGGCGCCGGCGTCCCAGCGCCCGCGGTCCTGCTCGGCCAGCGGGACCAGCTCGCCGCCGGGGCCGGTCCGGGCCGGGCTGCGCGCGTGGGTGAGCAGCATCAGCGCCAGCAGCCCGCTCACCTCGCCGTCCTCGGGCAGCTGCGCGTGCACGGCCCGGGTGAGCCGGATCGCCTCCTCGGCCAGCTCCACCCGTTGCAGGTCGGCGCCCACACCGGTGGCGTAGCCCTCGTTGAAGATCAGGTACAGCACGTGCAGCACCGCGTCGAGCCGCCCGGCCCAGCCCTCCCGGTCCGGCAGCCGGAACGGGACGCCGGAGGCCTTGATCCGCTGCTTGGCCCGGCTGATCCGCTGGCCCATGGTCGCCTCCGGCACCAGGAACGCCCGGGCGATCTCCGCGGTGGTGAGGCCGCCGACCGACCGCAGGGTCAGGGCGAGGGCCGAGGCGGGGGACAGGGCCGGGTGGCAGCACAGGAAGAGCAGGGTCAGGGTGTCGTCGTGGTCCGCCGGCGCGCCGAGGTCCGCCGCGGGCGCCGTACGGAGGTCGGCCGGCACCTGCCGGGCCACCTGGTCCTCCCGGCGCCGGCGGGCCTGCTCGCTGCGGACCTCCTCGGCCATCCGGCGCTGCGCGACCTGGATCAGCCAGCCGCGGGGATTGGCCGGCACGCCCTCCTCGGGCCACTGGACGGAGGCCGCCAGCAGGGCCTCCTGGACGGCGTCCTCGGCGGCGGTGAAGTCGCCGAACCGGCGGGTGAGCACGCCGACGACCTGCGGCGCGAGCCGGCGCAGCAGGTCATCGGCGGGCAGATCACGGGCGGACAGGGCTCACAGCTCCCCGGTCGGCGCCGCCATCACCTGGCGCACCTCGATCGGCATGTTCAGCGGGGCGCCGCCGGGGCCGGGCGCGGCGGAGACGGCGCCGGCGATCTCGACCGCCCGCTCGAGACCGTCGCAGTCGACGATCCACCAGCCGGCCAGCCATTCCTTGGTCTCCGGGAACGGGCCCTCGGTGACCACCGGCGCGCCGCCCCCGTGCGAGCGGACGATCCGGGCCGAGTCCGGCATCGCGAGGCCCTGGGCGTCGACCAGCTCGCCGGCGGCGGAGAGCTCGGCGTTGGTGTCGCGCATGAAGCCGATGTGCGCCTGGATCTCCTCCGGCGTCCAGGTGTCGATGGTGGGGAAGTCGGCCGTCGCGGCGCTGAACTGCATCAGCAGCATGTACTTCATGGTCCTGCTCCTCGGTCTCCCGCGCCCGCCTCCGGGGCGCTCTCACGGACTGGTCGAAGCACGCCCGGCGATTTCGACATCCGGCCCGACATCCGGCGAAGATTTCTTCCGGAGCGTCGTCCGGGCCCCTCCCGGCAGCAGCATAGGCCCGGCCGGGCGGCCCGGACGGCAGCCGCGCGGCCTCGTCAGGCTGCGCCGCCGGTCGCCACCGCCAGGTACCGGAACTCCCCGCCGGCCCCCGGCTGCCGCGAGTACGGGCGCCAGTCCAACGGGTAGCGGCCGCGCAGCACCCGGGTGTTGGGCAGGTAGGACCCGCCGGCCCAGCGGAGCGTCCCGGCCAGCGTCCGACCTTGGTGGAGCCGGAACTCCTGGTCCCGGCGCGGCGCCCCACCGGGGGCGGGCGGGGTCCACAGCCGCGGCTCGTTGGTGACCATCAGGGCCAGGCCGGTCGTGCCGGAGGCCTCGCCGAACCGCTCGGTCCGGGTGAGGTCGGTGACGAAGCCCAGCCGGGCGAGGTCGGTGGCCGCGTGGTTCCGCAGGGCGTACGTCTCGCCGTCCGGGCCGCACGTGCCGGTCCAGCGCCGGGTGACGTACTTGAACTCGACCACGGTGCGGGCGCTCGGACCAGTGCAGAGCAGGTCCAGGTATGCGGGCCGCTTGCCGCCCGTCTGCTGGGGCACCTCCAGCCGGCACCGCAGCTCGGGGGCCAGCTCCCGGAGCGCCAGCGCGAAGGAGTGCTGGAGATCGGCCTCGGAGTGGAACACCGGCCGGTCCCGGGCCAGCCGCGCCATGACCTCGTCGAGCGGGGCCTGTCCGGCGAGCAGCGGAGGGTGGGGCGGGGTCGAACCTGCGGGCCCGTCGGTCGAGTTGGTCACCGCGGCATCCTCGCAGCCGCCGCCTCCGGGGGCACGGTGCGGGACCGGCGCCGTGGGGGTGGCGCCGGTCCCGGGGAGGGGTGGATCAGGGGGTGGGCGGGGTGCTGAAGGGGGCGCTCCAGGTCTGGTTCGGCTGGTAGCTGCCGCACGGGTAGGTGGCGACCAGGGCGTTCGGGTCGTCCAGGGCGCCGCCGGCGATGTCCGCGCACCGTCCGTCGGCCTTGAGCCGGCCGGCCCGGTCGTAGCTCCAGAGCTGTTGCGGGTCGGTGGCGTTGCAGCCGGCCAGCTTCAGGCCGGTGGTCCGGCCGGCGACGCACAGCGCCGGGTCGGCCAGCGAGGCGATCCGGCCGTCGGGCAGCCGGCGCCACTGCTGGTTGCCGTTGCCGGTGCAGCTGTAGAGGCCGACGGTGGCGCCGTCGGTCGCACCCCGGTAGGCGTCCAGGCAGAACGCGGCGGCCTGGAAGGCGGGTTGGGCGGCCTGGATCTGGCCGACCGGCAGCGCGGCGGCGCAACTGCCGCCGCCGATGGTGTACATGGCGTTGTCGTGGGCGCCGACGGTGGTGGTGATCGAGCCCTGCACCGGGGAGCTGGTGTGCGTCCACAGGTCGCGGGCGGTGCGGGTGCAGCCGGGGTCGGTGAAGCCCACCCGGGCCAGGTCCAGGGTGTACGAGGTGGCGGTGGCGTTGCGGTTGAGGACCACCACCGCGCGGGCGCCGCCGGCCAGCGGCTTGACCACCACGTCGACGCCGCTGCCGTTGGCGGCGCCCTGCCGGGAGGCCAGGTAGCCGCCGGCGGTGGTGTCCTGGTCGACGGCGATGATGTCGGTGTTCTTCAGCACGGCCAGCTGCGGCGCGTACCCGACCGGATCGGCGGCCAGCTTCCGGACGTCGGTGCTGAGCATCAGCGGCGAGCCCATCGCCGACCAGAGGGCGAACTGGCTGCGCTGCTCGGCGAGGGTGAGCTGTCCGTTGTCGCCGATCAGCAGCATGTCGGCGTCGTTGTGGTTGCCGGAGCCGTTGTAGCGGGCGAGCGCGACGGTGTCGGCGAAGTTCTGCAGCACGCCGCCCTCGTAGTAGTCGCCGCCGTGCGGCCAGTCCCAGGCGGAGGTGGCGGGGGAGTGCCGGACGGCGATGTCGGGGCTGACCCGCCACATCTGGCCGAGGCCGCGAACCCAGTCCATCGTCCGGTACTTGTCGGCGCTCGCGGGCCCGGCACCGGCCGGCGCCGACTCGTTGAAGAGGATCTTGCGCGGGTTGCTCGCGGTCGCCGTGCCGAGCGCGTTCGCGGTGGTGGTGAACTCCTGCTGCCGGTTGGCGCCGGTGGTGCCGCAGTTGTCCAGCTTGAGCGAGTCGACCCCCCAGTACGCCAGCGAGGTGGCGTCCGCCTGCTCGTGGCCCATGACCCCGCCGGGCACGCCCTGGCAGGTGTTCACCCCGGAGGTGCTGTAGAGGCCGACCTGCATGCCCAGGCCGTGGACGTAGGCCGCGTAGTCGGTCAACTCCCGGTCGAAGCCCGGCTGGGAGCTGCCGCTCCAGGTGGCGGCGCCGTGCAGGTAGCCGGCGCTGGTCCGCTGCATCCAGCAGTCGTCGACGGTGAGGTTGGTGTAGCCGGCCGCCACCAGCCCGGTGTCCTTCATGGCCTTCGCCTGGTCCTGCATGAACTGCTGGAAGGAGTACCCGGCGCTGGTGCCGTCGAGCCGGGTCTGCGGCGTGCAGGCGAAGCGCGCCCAGTTGTTGAAGCCCATCATCGGCCGGTCGCCGACCGGGGTGCTGCTGTTCGCCGCGACGGTGTCGGCGGCGGCCGGCCCGGCGGTGGTGGCCGCGAGGCCGGCTGCGGCGAGGACGGCGGCGGACCCGAGCCCGACCAGTCGCTGATGCCATCTCATGGATGCTCCGAACGGGGGGAGGTGAGGAATGATGCTCGAAAAATGCTGGAACCAAGCAGAATTGAGCAACTGTGAGCAGATCGAACCGTGACAGCCGGGGCGGGGGCCGTCAAGAGGTCCGACGGCGGGAGTTCGGCCGCCCGCCCTCGCCGCGGCGCTGTCGGTGCCGCCTGGCATCATGCGGGGCATGCTCGCCACCCGCCCTGACCTGGGCCGCCACGCCGTCGACCACCGACCCGGCGCGGACGGCGCCGGGGCGCCCGATCCCGACCATCGACCCGGCCCCGGGGCCGAGCTCGACGCCGGCCTCGCCCGCGCGCTCGACCACCCGCCGGCGATCGCGCTGCGCGGCGACTTCGAGGTCCACCTCACCGTGGGGGCGGAGCACGCCGACGCACTGGCCGGCTGGGCGGCCGGCCACGGTCTGAAGTTCACCCACATCCTGCTGGACCGCGGCACGGCCGCCGTCTCGCAGCCCATGCTCACCCTGCGCGGCTCCGGCGCGTACGCCGAGGTGGCCGCCGTCACCGCCGGCACCGCGCGGCGGATGGCCGGCGCGGGGTTCCCCGTCCTGCGGGTGAAGATCGAATCCGTCCCGTGGGCCGAAGGGGTGCCGCAGACCGCGGCCGAGGCCGCCGCGCTCGGTCCCGAGCGGTACTTCGAACACCACGTCAAGCTCCTGCTGGGCCCCGCCGAACGGACCGAGGGCCTTGCCCGCCTGGCCGTCCGACACGGCGCCCACCTCTCGCGCAACGCCCGCCGCACCCGGGCCGACGGCGACCGGGAGCACTTCGTCACCCAGCGCTGCCGCCTGGTCGGCCTGCCCGAGGCGGGCCGCCGGCTGGACGCCCTGCTCGCCGACCTGCGCGCCGACGGCCGCCGGATCGCCTCGGTGGAGCGGGAGTTCGTGGCGCTGGACAGCGACGAGGCCCTGGACGCCGGCTGGATCGACGACCGAAGCACCCACCGCCAGCACGCACACCACCACCCGGAGGGGACCTCCCGATGACCACCGACACGCCCGACCACACCGCCGACCCGGCCGCCGACTGGGACGGCTTCGACTACGGCCCCTGGGAGCAGGTGGTGCTGCCCCGCCGGGCGCCCGGCGAGGAGGTCCGCGAGGAGCTCGACCTGCCGCGCAGCCTGGCCCCGATCGACGACGCGGGCGTCACCCAGCAGCCGGTCTTCGACCCCGCCCTGGCGAGCTACGCCCGCGCCCTGCGGCCGAGCGAGCCCGCCTTCGCCGACCCGGAGCTCGCCCCGCGCTGGCTGGCCGCCCGCCGGGAGGCGCTCGCCACCGTGCTCTCCGCGGTCGCCGGATCCGGCTGGGCGGACCACCTGGTGCTGCGCGGGTCCGTCCTGCTGCGCGCCTGGTACGGCGAGGCAGCCCGGGAGCCCGGCGACCTCGACTTCGTGGTCCGCCCCGAGGACTGGCAGCTGGAGGACGAGCGCACCGGGCGGATGCTGGACGAGATCGCGGCCGCCGCCGAGCGGCTGTCCGGCCCGGTCCGGCTCCACGCCGACCAGGCCCTCTCGGACGAGATCTGGACCTACAGCCGGGTGCCGGGCCGCCGCCTGGTGCTGCCCTGGAGCGCGCCCGGCCTGCCCGGCGGCACCGTCCAGCTGGACTTCGTCTTCACCGAGCACCTCCCGGCCGAGCCGCGCCCGGCCGAACTCCCGGGCGTCACCGGCACGCTGCTCGCCGCCACGCCGGAGCTGTCGCTCGCCTGGAAGCTGCTCTGGCTGGTGACGGACAACCACCCGCAGGGCAAGGACCTGTACGACGCCGTCCTGCTGGCCTCCTCCGCCGAACTCTCCTACGAGCTGCTCCGCGCGGCGTTCTGCAGCTCCGCCGAGATCTGGGCCGCCTGGCCGTTGCTGCCCGCCGGGCTCGCCGAACTCGAGGTCGACTGGGACGAGTTCCGCAAGGACTACCCCGACCTGGCCGAAGCCGGCGAGGAGCTGCCGGCCCGGCTGGCCGTGGCGCTCGCCCCCACCTTCGGCGGCCGCACCGACCACGAGCTGCGCCTGCACTGGCTGGCGCCGCTGATCGAGGAGTGCCGGCAGGTCCTCGCCGGAGCCGGGATGGCCGCGGTGCAGGAGCACCTGCACCGCGCCGACGTCCGGGAACTCATCCGGCTGGTCATCACGGACGAGCTGCTCGGCGGCGACCTCGAGCGGGCCCACGACGCGGTCGCGGCCGGGCTCGCCGACTCGTCCTACCGGCTGGCCCGGCTGCGCCGCAGCGCGGACGAGCTCGCGGCGGAGCGCGCGGGTAGCCAGTAGGGGCCTGAGCCCCGGGGGCGTGCGCCGGCCGGCGTCGGGACCGGCCGGCGCAGCCGTGCCCGGGCCGCATGCAGACTCCGGCCGCCGGGCCGGGCTCGACTCGCCGGGGGTAGTCCTGAAGTGGGAAAGCCGGGCGGATGCCGTTTCCGAGGCGGCCCGGCGCCGGTTGAACGGGGGGCGACCGGACCCGGGCACCCCGCTCGCCGGTCCCGCCCCGTGTCGAAGCCCGACCGCCGCCGACCAGAGCGGCGCAGCCGTCCCCGGAGGGATGACCCGATGACCACCGTCCACCAGCCTCCCCGTGGCATCGCCGCCCGCGTCCCCGCCCAGGACAGCGCCACCGCCGGGCAGCGCGCGGCCGCGCAGATGCTCGGGCTGCGCAACGTCACGCTCCCGGCCGCGGTCATCTCCGCCGCCGCGGAGCTGCTGGACGACCGGCTCGGCGAGCAGTCGGACGCCGTCACCCGGGAGGCCACCGCCGCGGTGCTCAGCCGGCTGCGCGCCGCGATCGGCCAGGACCACCCGGGGCGGTGACGGCCGGTCGGGCCACCGGCGTACGAGCGGACGCTCCCGCCGTGGCCCCGCGCCGCTGTCGGTGGCGGGTGGCATGCTGCCGGGCATGGACGATGCGCTGATGCGGGGCCGGGTGTACGGCGCCGACCACGAGGACCCGGACCCGGGGCCCAAGCCGGGCCGCAGTTACCGCGAGCTGGTGGCCGGGCCGCTGGACGGCCTCCTGCTGGACGTCACCGGCTGGCACGGCGACCGGCTCGCCCTGGGCGCCGCGCTGCCCACCGAGATCGGCGCGCACGGGCCCGGCGGCCGGGCGCACTACGCGCCCCGCCCCGGTGACCCGCGGCGCTGGGACTGGGCGGGCGACACCCCGTGAATCAGCCGTCGAGGCGCAGGTTCCAGGTCGTCAGCGTGCCCTCGAGCTGGCCGTAGGAGCCCGCGTCGTAGTGGGTCGCGGTCACCTCCAGCACGGCGATCGGCGAGTGCTCCTGGACGAGGCACACCCGGTCGTTCACCCCCACGACGGCCGCGCCGGTCGCCTGGGTGGCCAGCAGTTCCTTGCACCCCTGGGCGGTCGGTGCCTCGGCGCCGCTCCACACCGCGACGGTGCCCTTGACCTGGAGCGAGCTGGAGCCCTCGCGCCCGACCGAGGGCCGCAGGCCGAAGGTGCCCGGGACGCCGACCCGGGGCGGGACCTGATCCAGGTCGACGCCTTCCTGCCCGAAGAGCACGTGCCCCGTCCAGCGGACCGAGCCGGCGCCGGAGCCGGAGCCCGTCCCGGTGGTCTTCGAGTCGACCGGGGCCGGCGTCGAGGGCTTGTCGGTGGAGCTCTGCACGGGCTGCGCCGGCGCGGTGACCGAGCTGGGCGGCGGCGGGGCCGACCCGGTGGAGGAGGAGCCGCCGAAAATGGCGGCGAAGGCACTGGCCACACCGGCGACGGCGCTCACCACGGCGGCCGCGGTGCCCCACAGCTTGGCCTGGGAGGGTCCGGCGGTGGCCGGCTGCGGCGGCCCCGCCTGGGTGGCCGGCGGATGCGGCGGCTGGGCGGGCGGCTGCGACGGATCCTGCACGATGTGTCCCCCTGGGAATCCCCGTCCGGCCCGGCCGCGGGGGCGGCGAACCGGTTGATTCCCGGCACGATAGCAAGTCCGACCTGCCGTCAGAAACCGTCTTCCCCGGCCGCGTTGTGCGGGGGGCGGGAGGTGCGGGGCCGGCGCCGGGGCCGCGAACGGCGCGCGCCGGGCGCGCGCCCGGACCGGCGGAGGCCGGGGTGGGTCACCGGATCGGATGACCTCGCAGCGGCTGAGGCCTTGGCTTTTGGATCTTGTCGGATCAGCGCGCGGCCGGGCGTGCCGACGGAACGTCCTCGTGCCGGGTGCACCTGGGCGTTTCGGCGGTGCGTCCATGCGGAGCCGGATGCCGGGGGTCCCTCCCGGACGGAGGCGGCGGGAGCATCGTGCGCCCGGCAAGATCCGTAGGAGAGGGCCTGGCAGGGACACCGGGTCGGCGGGCCCGGGTAGGGCCCGCCGCCGGAGGCCGGAGCGCTTCCGCGGACGGAAGGGGTGCGCGCTGCGGCGGTCGGCCCGGGCCGGCCCGGTGGAGGCGCCTGCCCTTGGCGCAGGACCCTAGCCGCGCATCCGCGCCGTGCGAACCCCAACCGGCGGGTATCCCGCTGGCTGGGACGGCGGCGAGGGGTCCGGCGGGCCGCCGCGCCGGGGGCGCGCGGGGGCGGACCCGGGGGGACGATGGAGGCAGCCGCGGCCCGACCGGCGGACCCGGCGCGATCCGTCACCCCGGCGAGGGAGGAGCGATGGCACAGGCCGCCATCAGCGTCGAGCGCCTCACCAAGCGCTACGGTCCGGTGACCGCCCTGGACGGGGTGGACTTCGAGGTCCGGGCCGGGACGATCTTCGGTCTGCTCGGACCGAACGGCGCGGGCAAGACCACCGCGATCCGGATCCTGACCACGATCCTGCGGCCGAGCGGCGGCCGGGCCGCCGTCCTCGGGCACGACGTGGTCCACGAGGCCCGCACCGTACGGGGCCTGATCGGCCTGGCCGGCCAGTACGCGGCGGTGGACCCGAACCTCACCGGCCGGGAGAACCTTCGGCTGATCGGCCGGCTCACCCAGCTGCCCGCCGCCCGGATCCGGCCGCGCGCGGCCGAGCTGCTGCGACGCTTCGACCTGGAGGCGGCGGCCGACCGGCCGGCGCGCACCTACTCCGGCGGCATGCGGCGCCGGCTCGACGTCGGGGCGGCCCTCGTCCCGGACCCGCCGGTGCTCTTCCTGGACGAGCCGACCACCGGCCTCGACCCGCAGAGCCGCACCGCGCTGTGGGAGCTGATCCGCGAGCTGGTGGGCGACGGCACCACCGTGCTGCTCACCACCCAGTACCTGGAGGAGGCGGACCGGCTGGCCGCCCGGGTGGTGGTGGTGAACGAGGGCCGGATCATCGCCGACGACACCCCGGCCGCCCTCAAGACCACGCTGGGGAACACCGTGATCGAGCTGGGCATGGGCGACGAGTCCCGGGCGCAGCAGGCCGCCGCCGTCCTGGCCGGCCGGCTGCCCGAGCCCCCGGAGCGCGAGGGCGCGCTGCTCCGGCTGGCCGCCCGGGACGGATCCGCGCTGCTGATCGAGGTCCTGCACGCGCTGGAGGCGGCCGGGCTGGTGCCGCGTACGGTCACCGTCCGCGAGTCCAGCCTCGACGACGTGTTCCTGGCGCTGACCGGACACCGCGCGGAGGGCGGCCGGAATCCCGGAGCCGCGCCCGAGGGAGGCACCCCGTGAGCGGGGCCGACGCCGGCCGGCTCGGCGCCCGGATCACCGCGCCCGTCCGGGACGGCCTCGCGGTGGCCTGGCGCAACCTGATCGCGCTGCGGCGGGTGCCCCGGCTGCTGGTGTTCTCCACCATCCAGCCGCTGGTCTTCGTGCTGATGTTCCGCTACGTCTTCGGCGGCGTGGTCGGCCCCGCGCTGCCGCCCGGGGTCACCTACGTCGACTTCCTGATCCCCGGGATCTTCGTGCAGACCGCCGTCTTCGGCGCGATGAACACGGCGATCGGGCTGGCGACGGACATGCAGACCGGGTTGATGGAGCGGTTCCGCTCGCTGCCGATGGCCCGCTCCGCGGTGCTGTCCGGGCGGACCATGGCGGACCTCGCCCGCAACGTCTTCGTGGTGGCGCTGATGACGGGGGTCGGCTTCCTGCTGGGCTTCCGGATCCACGCGGGGGTGCCCGCCTTCCTGGGCGGGGTGCTGCTGGTGCTGGCGTTCGGCTTCGCGATGTCGTGGATCTTCGCGGTGGTCGGATTGGCGGTGGGCGATCCGGAGACCGCGCAGGCCGCCTCGTTCCCGGTGCTCGCGCCGCTGGTGTTCGCCTCGGCGGCGTTCGTCCCGGTCTCGACCATGCCGGGCTGG
Organism: Kitasatospora sp. NPDC094015; assembly: GCF_040304075.1. Classification (NCBI taxonomy): domain Bacteria; kingdom Bacillati; phylum Actinomycetota; class Actinomycetes; order Kitasatosporales; family Streptomycetaceae; genus Kitasatospora; species Kitasatospora sp. NPDC094015. The sequence goes on along the minus strand of NZ_JBEOUL010000010.1, from coordinate 149,408 downwards.
CTGCAGGGGTTCGCCAACCACCAGCCGGTCTCCCGGACGGCGGAGGCGGTCCGGGTGCTCGTCCTCGGCGGGCCGGCGACCAGCGCGGTCTGGCAGGCGCTCGCCTGGGACGCCGGGATCGTGGCGGTCTTCGCGCCGCTCGGCGTCTGGTTCTACCGCCGGGCCGTGTAGCGGCGGTCGGTCGGTGGCGCCGGTCAGGGCGTGCCGAGACGGTCGGCCAGGGTGGTGAGGGCCTCGCCCAGCGGGAGCGCGACGGTGGCGACGGCGTACCCGTCGCCGCGGGTCGTGCCCTGGTTGACGATGGCGACGGGCTTGCCGGCGCGCGCCGCGTGGTGCACGAAGCGCAGGCCCGACATCACCGTCAGCGAGGAGCCGAGCACCAGCAGCGCCCGGGCCGCGTCCACCAGGTCGAAGCACCGCTGCACCCGGGGCCTGGGCACGGTCTCGCCGAAGAAGACCACGTCCGGTTTGAGCACCGACCCGCAGGCCTCGCACGGGGCGATCCGGAAGGCGCCCACCAGCTCGGCGGGCAGCTCGGCGTCGCCGTCCGCGTTGGTCGCCGCGTCCGGCTCCCGGAAGGCGCCGTTCATGGCGTGCAGCCGGCGGTCCAGCTCCTCGCGCGGGCTGGTGCGCCCGCAGCCGAGGCACACCACCCGGTCCAGGCCGCCGTGCAGTTCGACGGCGTCCAGGGTGCCGGCCGCGCGGTGCAGGCCGTCGACGTTCTGGGTGATCACCGCCGACACCCGGCCGGCGCGGCGCAGCTGCTCGACGGCCCGGTGGCCGGCGTTGGGGCGGGCCTCGGCGATCGTCCGCCAGCCGACGTGGCTGCGCGCCCAGTACCGGCGGCGGCCCTCCTCGTCGGCGACGAACTCCTGGTAGGTCATCGGCGTGCGGCGGCGCAGGCTGCCGGTGACGCCGCGGTAGTCGGGGATGCCGGACTCGGTGGAGAGGCCGGCGCCGCTCAGCACGGCGACCCCGCCGCCGTCCAGCAGGCGGGCGACCTCGTCCAGGCCGGCGGTCAGGGGCCCGGGGCCGCCGGGCAGCGCGTGCGTAGGCATGCAGACAGGGTAGATCGGCGGGAACGCCGCAGGGCCCGGTGCGCGGGAGTGCGCACCGGGCCCTGCGGCTCGGCCCCAGGGGCTCCCCGCGGCGCCGTGGTCACGGCTGCGCTGGGAGGCCCGGCGGGTTCGATCAGTACCAGTGGTGGGTCTGCCAGAACGCCCAGGCGCCGTTCGGGCTGCCGTAGCGCTCGTTCATGTAGTTCAGACCCCACTTGATCTGGGTGGCGGGGTTGGTCTTCCAGTCGGCGCCGGCCGAGGCCATCTTGGAGCCGGGCAGGGCCTGGACCAGGCCGTACGCGCCGGAGGAGGCGTTGGTGGCGGTGACGTTCCAGCTGCTCTCGTGCGAGACGATCTGGTTGAACGAGGCCAGCTGGTCGGCCGGGACGATCTGCGCGGCCAGGGCCTGCGCCGAGGTGGCCGGGGTGGCGGCGGAGGCCATCGCGGGGGCGACGGCGGTGCCGAGCGCGGCGATACCGGCGGCGGAGACGAGTACGGCGGCCGAGGTACGCAGACGGGTGGAGAAGATTCGCATGTGGAGAAAGCCTCAATCGGTTGGCTGCGCTCCCGTCCGCCACGATCGCCGGCCGATGTGGCCGGGGGGTCGGGACGGGGCGCGGGCACCTCATGGAGCGAGGGCCTGAACGGGCGTCGCAGCGAGACAGGTTGCTGCGGCGTCTGACGACTACGCCATTGTTAGCGGGGTGTCCGGCGCTCGCCAAGACCCCCTGTTACGACGCCCGGTCGTAGTAAACATCGGATTTCGACCCGATGCGAAGATCGCCCCGAGCGGCTCCGGAGGCAATCCAAACCTTCTAAAAACGGGCATTTCGGACAATTTTTCGCGGTGTTACGCCCCGGAACCCCGTTCCGCCCCGCCTCCTCGCCCTCCGGGCCCGGATGACACGCCCGGCCGGACCGCCGCTGCGCCGCTCGGCGCGGGACGATCAACTACGCCCCGTCGTAGGCCTCCGGGGCCGTGTGAGCACCCTCACCGCGCACCCCCGCCCAGGGCCCCGCGATACCACGCAGAGCGCCCTCGGCGGCACACACCGCACACCCCCCGCGCGCCCAGGAACCCCCGCGCCCCCTCCTGCACCCCCCGGCACCCCCCGGCACCCCTCAACGCCCTCCGGACGGCACGACGCCGCCCGGGGCGGCTGCGCCCCGGGCGGCGGTACGGCTTCGCGGTGCTCCGCTCAGGACTGCGGCCGCTTGCCGTGGTTGGCCTTGTTGTTCCGGCGGGTCTTCTTCTTCCGGCGACGCTTCGACGACATGCTGCTCTCCTCTCCCGACACTGGGTTCCCGCCCCCGGTCCAACCTCGCACACCGGGGCCCGGTCGGCGCGGCGTCGGGCGGCGGGGTCGGGCGCGGTCAGCGGGCCGGCGCCGCCTGGCTGGCGACCAGCTCCCGGTAGGGGGTGCAGCGCTCCAGCAGGGTCGGGTGGTCGCCGGCGTCCAGCACCGAGCCCTCGCTCATCATGATCACGTGGCCCGCGTGCTGGACGGTGGACAGCCGGTGGGCCACCACGATCACGGCCCGGGTCGCCGCCAGCTCCTCGACCACGGCGCGGAAGCGCTGCTCGTTGAGGCCGTCCAGCTGGCTGGTCGGTTCGTCCAGCAGGACGATGTCGGCATCCGAGAGCAGCGCCCGTGCCAGCGCCATCCGCTGGCGCTGGCCGCCGGAGAGGTCCGACTCGCGGCCCAGCGGGGTGTCCAGGCCGTGCGGCAGCCGGGCGATGTCCTCGGTCAGCCCGACAGCTTCCAGCGCGGCCGCCAGCTCGTGGTCACCGGCCGGGTCGGTGCGGCCGAGCTGGAGGTTCTCCCGGGCGGTGGCCTCCAGCAGGGTGAAGGCCTGGTCGACGTACGCGATCCGGGCCCGCAGGGCGTGCAGCGGCCAGTGCCGGGTGTCGTGGCCGAGGACGGTGATCGACCCCCCGGAGGGCCGGATGAACCGGTCGATCAGCGAGAGCGCGGTGCTCTTGCCGGCGCCCGAGGGGCCGACCACGGCGGTCAGCCCGGTGCGCGCGGTGGTGAAGGAGATGCCGCGCAGCGCCGCGTCGCCCGCGCCGGCGTGGGTGTAGGAGACGGCGTCGAAGACCACCGAGGGGGCGTCCGGCAGCGGGGCGGGGGCGGCCCGGTCGGCGTCCTCGGGCCCGGTCTCCGGGGCGAGCGCGAGCAGTTCGTTGCAGCGGTCGCGGGCGGCCAGCCCCGCCTGGAGGCGGCCGAAGCCGGTCGCCAGGGTGCTGACCGAGGGGATGGTCTGGAGCAGGTAGAGCAGGAAGGCCGCGAAGGCCGCCACGTCGAGCTGGCCCGCAGCCAGCCGGGCGCCGCCGGTGAGGATCACGGCGATCATCGCGAACTGGTTGCCCAGCGCCAGCACCGCCGGGATCAGCGCGCCGAGCCTGGCTCCCTCCAGCGACACCACCCGCAGCCGCTCCGCGTCCTGCGCGAGCGCCCGGGCGGCCACCGGCTCGGCCCGGTACGCCTTGATCGTGGTGAGCGCCTCCAGGTTGGCGGTGAAGCGCTGGGCGATCTGCCCGACGGCGGTCTGCTGGCCGCTCACGTTGGCCTTCAGCCGGCGCAGGATCAGCAGCACCAGCACGGTGAGCACGGCCAGTGAACCCACCGTGACCAGGGTCAGCACCCAGTCGATCCACACCATCACCCCCAGCGTCGCGGCCACGGTCAGGGCGGCCAACGGCAGCTGGGTGGCGACCTCGACGACCTGCCGGAGCAGCAGCGCGTCCGAGGTGATCCGGGCGGCCAGATCGCCGGTGCCCTGGGTGCGGACGGTGGCGAGCGGCAGCCGCAGCGCGTGCTCCATGATCCGGATCCGCAGCCGGTAGGTCATCCGCTCGCCGATCCTGGCCAGCAGGAAGCCGGAGACGGCCTGTTCGAGGGCGCCGCCCACGGCCGCCGCGCACATCAGCAGCACGGCGGGGCCGAGCGGACGGTGCTCCGAGAAGTCGGTGACGATCTCCCGGACGAGCAGCGGGAGCGCGAGCGCGGCGCCGGTGGCGGCCAGCGCGAAGAGGAGGGCGCAGGCGAGCCGGCCCGGTTCGGCGGTCAGTTCACGGCGCAGCCGCACGGGGTCGGGCGCGCTGTCCGCGGTGCGGGGAGGCTGGTCGGCCACGGGGAGCCTCTCTGGTGATGCGGGGTGGGCGTGCTGCTCCGGCGGGCGTACTGCCTGCGGGCGGGGGCCGAGCGACGGACCGGGCCGGAGCGGCAGGGTCTGCTGCTCCGGCCCGGTGGCCGGCCGGGCCCGTACTGAAGGCCCGGCCGGCTGCGCGGTACTGCCCGTCCTACCGGACGGCGGTGCGGGTCAGAGGCAGACGAGCGTGCTGACCGTGCTGGTGCCGCAGTTGAGGACGCTCAGCGAGCTGGTGCTGGCGAGGGTGTCGTCGATCGGGGCCGCCTCGGTCTCGGGCAGCTCCATCGTCTGGAGGTCGAGGATCGCCATGACTGTCTCCTTCTCTTCGAGGGTGAATCACCCTGCATCACCCGGCCCGGCGGCCGGGAGTCAATGGGGGCGCGTGGAGCGCCCGGGGGCGGAGCAGGCGGGCCGGACGGCCCGCTCAGTCCGCGGTGGTGGCGGGCGGCGCGGGTGCCGCTCCGCCGGTCCAGGGGAGGAAGGGGGTGCCGGCCAGCGCGGTGCCGAGGGCGAGCAGCACGCCGGCCGAGCCGGTCGCCAGGTCCGCCGACAGCCGCAGCAACTGGTCACCGGGGAAGGCGAGATGGCCCTGGTAGGTGATCTGGTGCAGGGCCAGCAGCGCCCGCTGGCGGCGGAGCAGCGCGTGGTGCTCCGCGGCCGCGGCCGTGCCGTCCGGCGGTGCGGTCAGCGCCAGGTGGCCGAGCAGGCCCGCCCGTCCGTTGAACAGGCCCGGCTGGATGATGAACTCCGGCTCCGCGGCGCGCCGCAGCGGGGCGGCCCGGTCGGCCGAGGGGCTGTCCGGCCGGTGCGCCAGCAGGGCGTTCAGCACCAGGCCGATGCCCGCGCTGCCGGTCTCGACGTAGGGCAGCACCCGGCGGCCGTCGACCACCTGGAGGGTGCCGTCCGCGACCGTGGCGCACCGGTCGAGGTCGCGCTGCAGCAGGGTCTCGGCCTGGTCGAGCAGCGCGTGCTCACCGGTCCGCTCGTACAGCCGGACCAGGGCGAGTGCGGGGCCGGAGGCGCCCGCCAGCAGCCCGGCCTTGCGGCGGGCGTCGTCCGGGTCGGCCTTCTCGGCCTCGTCGGCGGCGGCCCGGGCGAGGGCCAGCGCCTCGTCCAGCAGGCGGGGGTCGGCGGTGGCGGTGGCGAAGTGCAGCAGGGTCAGGGCGATGCCGGCGCCGCCGCCGGCCAGCCCCGGGCCGAGCTCGCTGTCGCCGGTGGCGGGCAGCCGGTGCAGCAGGTCGAGCGCCGCCTCGCGCTCCCCGAGCAGGTCGAGGGTGTAGGCCACGCCGTGCCCGCCGGAGTAGAGCCCAGGGCCGAGCGGGCTGTTGCGGGCGGCGCGCAGCACCCAGTCCAGGTGGTCGGGGTCGATCGGGGCGCCGGTGGCGTGCAGGGCGTACAGGACGCCCGCTGCGCCGTGCGCCAGGCCCAGGCCGCCCTGGGTGAACTGGGCGACGTCGCCCGGGAAGAGCCGGTCGACGCGCTGCGGGGTGGCCATCGCGGCGATGCCCGCGGCGAGCGAGTCCCGGAGGGCGGGCCAGTCGGCCTGTTCGGCGGTCAGCAGGGCGCGGGCCTCGGTGCGGCGCTGCCCGAGCTCGGGTCGCGGGGTGCGGCCGTCGGCGGGTGCCGGGGCGAGCAGGCGGCGGATCTCGTCGGTGTAGCCGGGGGGCACCGGGAAGCGCCGCTCGACGGCGTCGGCGAGTTCCAGGGCCTTGCCCGCGTCCAGGGCCGGGAGTTGCGCCAGCGGGAGGAAGAGCCAGAGCCGGATCGCGGCCAGCCCGTATCGGTCGATCTGCGGGCCGGTGTACCCGGACGGTGCGGTGAAGCCGGCGGCGCCCAGCGCAGGGCGGACGAACTCCTCGGTCGGGCTGGCGAGTTCGAAGTCGATGAAGCAGACCTCGCCGTCCGGCCGGATGATCAGGTTGCGCGGGTGGAGGTCGCCGAAGACCACGCCCCGGGCGTGGATGGCGTCCAGCGCCCGTTCGATCCGCTCGACGATGCCGAGCGCCTCGCGGGTGTAGTCGGCGACCGCGGCCTCGTCCGGGTCGGGGTGGATCAGCGGGTAGCGCGCGGTGAGCCACTGGCTGAGCGACTGCCCGTCGATGAACTCCTGGGCCAGGAAGCGGTGTTCCCAGGCGGTCAGCAGTCCGTGCACAGCGGGCACCCCGGGCACCCCGGCCAGCCGGGAGAGCATCGCGTGCTCCTGCTCGAGCCGGGTGACGGCATCGGTGCCGCGCTGGTCGAGGCCGGCGTGCGGCCGGGCCTCCTTCAGCACCAGCTGAGGGCCGTCCGCCCCGTCGCGGGCCAGGTAGACGCCGCCGGCGTTGGAGAAGTGCAGCACCCGCTCCACGGTGTAGGGGAGCGCGGGGCCCTGCTGCGCGGCCCGGGCGGCCAGTGCCGGGGCCAGCACCTCCGGCACCGGTGCCCAGGAGGGGACGGAGAAGCCGGCGCCGCGCACGTCCGGCACCAACCGGCCGTCCGGGCCCTCCAGTGCGAGCACCCGCTCGCCGGCGTCGTTGCGGCAGTGCCGCTCGGCGAAGCCCCCGTACCGCAGGTAGAGCGGGCCGTCGCCCCAGCGCAGGTCGCTCAGGATGTACGGGCCCCGGCGCCCGGCCAGCAGCGGGCCGAGCCCGTGGAGACATCGTTCGAGCTCCGCGTCGTCCACCGGGTAGAGCGTGCAGAACTTCCCGCTCGAACCGCGGGCGGCGTACTTGGAGTTCTGGACCTGGAGGATCGGCAGGCCGCGCAGGAACTTGAAGGTGATCCGCTCCCGCAGGCAGTACGCCCACACCTCCTCGAGCACCTCCTCCGCGTCCGCCAGGCAGGAGGACACGTGGATCTTCCAGCCCTGGTCCGGCAGCGGCACGCCCACGGGCCGCACCACGGCCCAGATCTCCAGGTCGCCGCGCTCCCAGCCGGCGGGCAGCGGCCGGTCGACGGCCGCGAACTCGTCGGGGGCGCCCCATCGCCGGGGCGAGTCGTAGAACAGGGGATCGGCGTAGGCGTAGGCCTCGTACCGGTTGTCCAACGGGATCCCTCCTCAGGGCAGGGGAGTGCTCGGGTGCGGTGGCGCAGTGGGCGGGGATCGGCACCGGCCCGGGGGAGGGCAGGGGGCTCGACGCTGCACCGGCGGGCTCCGGAAAGCCCGTGGTGCGATGCGACTATCCGAAGTGTTGGGGTCCGCTGAGTTCGTGCGCAACGGCGCGGAAACGATTATTCAGCGGGGATATGCACAACCAGCGCGTATGCGATCCGCGAACGAGCCCTGGCGCGAATATGTGCGCCGGGTGCTCCGACTGACGTCCCGTCAGATCCGGATGATCAAGGCGGCGTCGTGCGGGCCGAGGCGGGCTCCGCCCACCGCCGGGACGCTGACCAGCGGTGATCCCGGCCGGCCCGACCGGTGGACGGCGGACGGCGGGCGGGCGCGCGAGGCGTAGTGCTCCGGCGCACGGCAGGCGCCGTTCACGGCTGCGCCGGCGGATGCTCACCGTCCGGGCCGCCGGAATTGTCCGGCGGGGCGGGAACGAAGGACCCGGGATCGAAATTTCGTTCCCATCACGGCACAATCTCGATCGGGCTGGATTCGGGCACGGAGATTCCGGCGGCTCCCCGATCCGGCGGGCGGCAGTGCGCCATCGTCGAAGACGTGTTCGGCCGGCCGTCGTGCGTTCGTCGGATCGGGCGCTCCGCGCCCGCGTCGGCGATCCCCGGAGGCGTCCGACGGGCGATCGTTCCGAGCACCACCTCTTCTCCTGCGGCACGTTGCCGCTGCCGCAGGCCCGGTTCGACCGGTTCGGCCGGCTGCTCGAAGGGCACCCCGACGCCTTGCCCGGCCATCGCCCGACCTGGATCACCGTCACGGGCCCGGAGGCCACCCTGCGGTCCGGCCGTGCGGCCCGGGCCCACCTCCCCGTCGTCGGGGGCCGTCCCGGGGTCGAGGCCGGACTCCGCCGCAGATGCCACCAGGATTGGCTATTTCCCCTCGCATGTGCAGGATGGTGGCGGGCCCCGGCCGACCGGGGCGGCCACCGGCGTCGCCGTCCGCGCGGCTCCGTCCCGGCCGGTCCGCCACGGCCCGCGGCGGGTGGCCCCACCACACCGGAGAGAGGCCCGATCGCGCATGGCAGTCGAGACGTCCCAGGAGCTGGAGGCCCGGCGGGCCGAGGCGCTGGTGGCGGCCCAGGAGAAGGCCGTCGCCCTGTTCGCCGAGGTCGAACGGCGCGGCCTGGTCGAGCCCGGGGTCGGCGAACGGCAGGCGAGCGACCGGATCCGCGACCTCGCCGACGAGATGTTCGGCACCACCCGGCACTGGCACAAGCGGATCATCCGGTCCGGCCCCAACACCCTGTACCCGTACCGGGAGAACCCGCCGGACCGGATCATCGGCGCCGACGACATCGCCTTCGCCGACTTCGGCCCGATCTTCGAGGAGTACGAGGCGGACTTCGGCCGCACCTACGTCTTCGGCGACGACCCCGACAAGCACCGCCTGCTGCACGAGCTGCCGCGGATCTTCGACGCCGGCCGGGCCGCGTTCGCCGCCGACCCCGGCATCACCGGCCGGCAGCTGCACGCCCACGTCGAACGCCTGGCGGCCGAAGGCGGCTGGGACCTCGGAGCCTGGCACGCCGGCCACTTGGTCGGGGAGTTCCCGCACGAGACCAACGACGGCGCCCGCGCCGAGTCCTACCTGACGCCGGAGAACACCACCCCGCTGCGGCGCACCGACCGGGCCGGCCGGGCCTGCCACTGGATCCTGGAACTGCACCTGGTCGACCGCCGGCGCGGCTTCGGCGGATTCCACGAGCAACTGCTCGACCTGGCCTGAGCCGGGGCCGGCCGCCGGACGGCCCCACCGTCCGTGTGCGCAGGGCCCGTTCGGCCGAAGCACCGACCAGCACCCGATTCCTCCGCGCTGAGGAGGAATCGACCCCTCGGGGGTGAGTTGTCCGAGGGTGCCGCTAGCGTTCCGATCACCGCGACGACGAGGGTGTCGGCAAACCCCCCGTCCTGCGGACATTCCTGATCACGGCACGTGCGACGGCAAGAGCAAGAGGTGGGGATCCGATGGGCTGGCTGGCAGCGGGCGAAGGTTACGAAATCGCCTTGGTGGAGGGGCGGGTGACGGCGAGGTCGACCGCGGGCCGGGCCGCCGGTAAGCAGCTGAAGACGCTGCCGAAGGCGGTCCGGGAGCACCCCGAGACCGACCGGCTGCGCAAGTTCGCCGAATGGCTGGAGCGGCACGCGGCCTCCTGCGTCGCCCAGGTGGACAACTGGATGGTGTCCTCGCTGCCCATCCCGACCGGGCTGCTCGCCCGGGTCTGGCCGGACGAGGCGTGGCAGGCCGCGCTCCGCGACCTCGCCGTGGTCGGCGACGACCCCGACGAGGTCGGCTTCCTGCGGGACGCCACCGCCGCGGGCGAGCTGCGGCTGGTCGACCTGGACGGCGAGACGGTGCGCATCTCGCCCACCACGGTGACCCTGCCCCACCCCGTCCTGCTGCCCGACCTCGCCGACCTGCGCGAGTTCGCTGCCGAACTCGGCATCGTCCAGGGCGTCGACCAGATCGACCGGGCCACCTGGCACAAGCCGGCCGACCTGGCGGCCAACGCCGTCGAGGTACGGGACTTCGCCGGCGGCCGGTTCGCCTCCCGGTTCGGCCTGGCCGCCCGCGCCACCGGCCTCGGTTACCGCGTCTCCGGCGGCTACGCCACCTGCCGGGTGCGCGACGGCGGCCGCACCGTCGAGGCCAACGTCTGGATCGGCGAGCCGTACTGGGACGGCGACTCGGAGACCGGCGGGCTCAGCTGGCACGACCTCGACGGCCGCGCACTGCCGCTGGCCGAGGTCGGCCCGGTCGCCTGGTCCGAGGGCATGCGGATGGCCGCGGCGCTGCACGCCGGCCGCACGGTCGAGGAAGGCAAGGACGCATGAGCACGACGGCAGGGACGGCGGGTACGGCGGGGACGACGGACGGAAGTGACGCGGTGACGGAGACGACGATGACCGAGGCCCGGGCCGAGGAACTGCTGCTGGCCGGCGCGGTGCTGCCGCCCGGCACCACCGGTGCGGGCGAGCGGGCGGTCCCGCTCACCGCCCGCAGCTACCACCACCCGGGCCTGGACGGCCGGATCGTGGTGCGACTGGTCGCCGGCGAGCTCGGCCCGGCCGAGGACCTGGCCGCCGGATTCCTCGGCCTGCTCCCCGCGCAGGGCCCGGACGCCGGGCCGGTCGAGGTCGGCCTCGGGCTGCGCCAGGCCCTCGGCTTCCCGGAGTGGGTGCTGGTCCACCACCCGGCCGACGGGCACCACGCGCTGGCGGTCGTCCCCGAGCTGGACCGGGTCGCCGTCCAGGCCAAGTCCAAGCCCAAGGCCGCGCTGGACGCCTACCACGAGATCGCCGGCCGGCTGGCCGCCTCGGTGCCGCACTTCCTGCCCACCTTCTACGAGCAGGCCGGCCGGGTCTTCCTCGCGGTGGAGAACGCGACCTACGCGGCGCAGATGTTCACCCGGGCCCGCAAGGCCGAGGCCGAGCACGGCCTGCCGCTCGACGAGACCCGGCTGGACGCGGTCTTCCTGGAGTTCGCGCTGGCCGGCGCACTGCCCGTCAAGGTGCTGTCCGGCTACGCCAAGGAGCTCGCCGCCCGGGTGCCGGCCGAGGAGGCGTTCCGCCGGTTCCGCACCCTGTGCGTGCGCCGCACCGCGGGCGGCCTGCAGCCGTCCGCGCAGATGGCCACCGACCTGCGCAAGCTGGCCCGGGCCGCCGGCGCCGACCCGGACGCCGCCGAGGGCGAGTACCTGGCCGAGCTGCTCGGCCGGCCGGCCACCCTGCGCGCCGCCGCCGGCTGGTGGAAGGGCCACCGCAAGGCGCTGACCGCGCTCGCCACCGCCGACCCCGCGATCCGCGGCGTGCTGCTCGACCTGATGCCCACCACCGACGACCGGGACATGCCCGGCCTGTGGCTGGAGATGCTGGAGGAGTGCGGCGCCACCACCGGGCTGAGCGACGCCTCGCTGCCCGCGCAGCAGCGCCCGGCCGACGGCACCGCCGGCTGGCTGGAGCGGTTCCTCGCCTGGCGCGGCACCCGCTGGGGCGCCCCCGCCCGGATCCCGGCCCTCTACCGGCTGGCCGACGCCGCCGCCGGTCAGCTGCGCGCCGAACTCGCCGTCACCGGCGCCGGCGCCGGCGTACGGGTCACCGAGGCCGACCTCGACCTGCTGGACCAGCTGCTCGCCCTCGGCATACCCGTGGCCGACCCCGGCACCGACGCCAGCCTGCGACTCGAGGCCTGGGCCGAGGACGACGACCGCCGCGACCTGACCGCGATCGAGGCCGACCCCCGCTTCCGGGCCGCGTTCCGCCGCGGCGCCGGCCGCCTCGGCGGCAACCGCGACGGCCTGCACACCCTGCGCGCGCTCGCCGCCTCGCCAGGCGGCCGTCCGATGCTCGCCGAATGGATGACCCAGGTCGCACAGGCGTCCTCCGCCGCCGGCCTGCCCGAACTGCCCGACGCCACCAAGGACCTGGGCTGGCTGCCGGGCGAGGTGCTGGCCCTCGCCGAGGAGCAGGTCCGCGCCGCCGCCGCCCTGGACGTCGCCGACATCCTGGCCCGCACGCTGCGCGGCGGTGTGCTGGACGAGCTCGGCTGGCCGGCCTGGGACGAGGCCGCCGCCGAGCTGGTCGCCCCCAAGGACGTCGACGACCTGGTGGTCGCGGACGCCTGGCCGCACCTCGTGGTGGCCGGCCCCACCCAGGCCCGGGTGATCGGCGCCGAGGGCACCGTCCTCACCCACGACCTGCGGGTCACCCCCGCCGAGGTGGTCGGCGACCCCGGCTACCACTACGTGGACGGCTCGCTGCTGGTCCACTGGCGCTCGCGCGGCTCGGTGGCCCAGGGCTACTGGCACACCGCCGCCGACCGGATCTTCGGCATGCCCGAGGAAACCCGCCCGCGCGGCACCCGGGTCACCTGGCTCGGCGCCATGCGCGACCACAGCCTGGCACTGGCCCGCGGCGGCCGCACCACCGGCGCGGGCGTCATCCACCCGGGCGACACCACCCTGCCCGCCGAGCGCCTGGTGATCAGCGACGGCACCTCCTACTGGGTGTGGGCCGACGCCGAACCGGCGTACACCTGGCACGAGTACGACCCGGCCACCGGCGCACTCGGCCGCGCCGCCGGGCCCGCCTTCCTCGCCGACGCGCTGCGCACCGCCCCCGCCGGCAGCACCGCCGGCCCCGCCTGGCTGCGACCGGCCCCGCTCGGGCACGCCACCGCCGCCGACACCCCGGTCGACGGCTGCTACGGCTGGCGGGTCGTCACCCTGCCGGACGGCTCGCAGCGCGGCGAGGACCTCGCCGGCAACACCGTGACCGTCCCCGCCCACCGCAGCACCCCGGTCCGCCGGGTGCTCTTCCCCGGCAGCGACCGCCCGGTGGCCGTCGCCATGGACACCTACCGGATCAGCCTGGTCGACCAGGACGGCGTGGTCACCGCCGTGGCCCGCACCGACGACGCCCCGGGCACCTTCGCCGAGGGCAGCCTCGTCCTGCCGCCGCTGCGCTACTGGCACAACCTCCAGCCGCGCGACCCGGCCGGTTCGCAGGCCCTGCGCCGGATCGACCGCGACACCGCGGCCGCCCTGCTCAAGGCCGCCGGGGCCGCGGGCAACCCCGAGGAGCTGCGCGCCGCCGTCGGTGCGCTGCTGCCCGGGATCGGCCACCCGGCGCTGGTGGCGGGCGTGGCCGGCCTCGCCCGGTTCGCCGGCGCGCAGCACATCGCCCTGGAGGCCGTCACCGAGCGTCTGGAGCGCGAGCTCTCGGGCGCCGGCACGGAGACCGAGGAGGAGCTGAGCGGCCCCACCGACCAGCAGCTGCGCGAGGCGCTCAGCGGCGTCGGCACGCACCGCGGCTGGTACGGCTCGGAGCCCACCCACGACATCCTGCGCCAGCTGCGCGCCCTCGACCGGGCCGCCGCCGGCGAGCACCCGCCGGCCGGGCCCGGCGCCCTGCACCTGGACGCCGTGCCGCTGCCCACCGAGTCGATGACCTGGACGGACCTGCTGGCGGTGGGCGCCGTCGCGGCCTTCCGCGCCGCCGTCGCCACCACCACCCCGGAGAGCCGCGACAGCCTGCACGCCCTGGCTCAGGGCCTGGCGCCGCTCGGCCTCACCACCGCCGCCGGCGCCGACCGCTGGCGCCTCCTGCGGGTCCACGTGGCCGGCAGCCGGCTGCTCGCCGCCGACGGCACCCCGCGCGAGCTGTACGAGGACCGGCTGCTCCCGCAGGACGGCGGGGCGTTCCTCGCCTTCGTCGACTCCGGCCGCCTCGACGACGGGGACGTGGAGTCCACCGTGCTGCTGCACGACCCGGCCGGCCGCTTCGCGGTGCCGGCGCCCTACACCCGGCGCTCCGCCGAGCCGCTCCCCGGCGCCCCGGCGGACGACCGGGTGGCCGCCCTGCTCACCGAGCTCGCCGCCCGGGGCCCCGCGCCCTGGCACCCGGCGGCGGCCGAGGAGTTCGCCCGCCTCACCGGCGTCACCCCGACCCTGGCCGCCCTGGTGGTGGCCGGACTGCCGCAGGTCGACTCCTACGAGCGGAACTTCCTCGACCCGCAGGTGCGCGCCCTGCTCGGCCTCAAGGTCGCGGACGCCGCGGTCGCCAAGGACGAGCTGCGCGGCCTGAGTTCCGAGGTGCGGCGGGCCCTGGTCGGCGCCCTGCTGCCCGCCGACCCGGCCCGGCTGTGGACCGAGGGCCCCGACGTGGCGACCGCCGCCGAGCTCTGGAACCAGCACGTCGGCCGCCGGGTCCCCGTCCCCGAGGCGCTGCTCGCCGAGGCGGTCCGGGCGCTGCGCGGCGAGTGGGCGCCCACCCACGCGCTGCCCGCCGTGCTCGACCCGGCCGCCTCGCCGGAACTCGAACGCGACCTCGCCTGGCACGTCAAGGGCGACCGGGTGGTGCCGGTCGAGCACGGCGCCACCGGCTTCACCGCGAAGACCCTGGTCGGCGCCGTCGCCGCCACCGCCTGGCTCGCCCACCGGCTGCCCGCCGGCGACCCGCTGCGCGCCGGCCTGCCGCGCGCCCTGGCCGCCGTCCGGGCCCGGCTGGCCAACCCGGAGCTGATGCTCGACCTCGGCCGGTACGTCAGCCTGCCGGACTTCCGCAAGGCGGCCGGCGCCCCGACCGAGGTCGGCGAGGGCTACGAGCGGTACGGCGCCGTCATCATGGCCACCTACGACAGCCAGCCCGCCCCCGGCATCCGGACGGCCCTGCTGGACGCGGCCGGCGAGGACCCGTACCTGCCCGCGCTGCGCCTGGACGACCAGCAGCCGTTCCCCGCCGAGGCCGCGCTGCAGGTGGCCCGCGACCCTCGCTTCGAGGCGCTGCTCGCCGACCCGGGGGAGCCGGCGGCCGGCGAGCGCGGCCCGGACGGCACCTGGTGGCCGCAGGACCCGTCCCGCTCGGTGCCCGACCTGGTCGAGGCCGCCGCCGAACGGCACGGCCTCGGGGCGGACGCCGCCGCGCTCTACCTGATGCTGCTGGCGATGCCCGACCCGACCGACCGCAACACCGCCCGCTGGACGGGCTGGCGGCCCGCCCGCCTCAAGGCCGCGCGGGCCGAACTGGCCGCCACCGACCTGGTGATCGAGGCCAGTCGCAGCCGGGCCGGCCGCTCGCTGTTCCTGCCCGGTGGCTGGACCGAGCTGCGCACCCCGCTCCTGCCGGTGGAGACCTGGAAGCTCCCGATGCTCGACCTGGTCGGCGACAAGAACTCCCCGCTCGGCGTCGGCGTGCCGGTCGAACCCGCCGCCGCGCTCCACCGCCGGGCCTGGCAGCGGGTCACCGACGGTGACGCGCCGCGCTTCCAGGAGCTGAAGACCCGCCGCGGCCGCCGCCGCTGACCGCCCCTCGGCCGAGGGTGCGGCGCCGTCCCCGCGACGGCGCCGCACCCTCGGCCACCCCTCCGCACCGACCCGTCAACGACCTGTCAAAGGACCTCGCATGACCCTGACCGCCGACCAGCCGACGGCCCCGCAGGCCCCGCCCGCCCGGCAGATCCTGCCCGCCGAGGAGCTCCACGCCGCCGAACTCGCCTTCCTCGCCGCACTCGACGACGGCCCCCGCCCGCCCGGCTGGGCGCTCACCCCGAGCGCCGTGGTCACCTTCGTCTGCGGCAGCGACGGCGCCGCCCTCGCCCTGCCGGCCCGCCGCCGCGCCGGCGGCGAGCTGCCCGCCAAGCTGGTGATCACCCAGAAGTTCGTCGGCGAGCGGGCACTCGTGGAACGCTGCGTGGTGACCCTCGCCGGCGAGCGCGGCCTGCTGCTGGTCGGCGAGCCCGGTACCGCCAAGTCGCTGCTCTCGGAGCTGCTCTCGGCCGCCGTCAGCGGCACCAGCGAGCTCACCGTCCAGGGCACCGCCGGCACCACCGAGGACGCCTTCCGGTACGGCTGGAACTACGCCCTGCTGCTCGCCCAGGGGCCGACCCCGCAGGCCCTGGTGGCCTCGCCGGTGCTCACCGCGATGCGCACCGGGCGGGTCGCCCGGATCGAGGAGATCACCCGCTGCCTCCCGGAGGTGCAGGACGCCCTGGTCTCGATCCTCTCCGACCGTCGGGTGAGCGTCCCCGAACTCGCCGGCACCGAGTCCGCCACGGTCGCCGCCGCCCCCGGCTTCACCGTGCTCGCCACCGCCAACCTGCGCGACCGCGGCGTCTCCGAGATGTCCGCCGCGCTCAAGCGGCGCTTCAACTTCGAGACCGTGCAGCCGATCGCCGACGCGGACGCCGAGACGGCGCTGGTGCGCGGCCAGGCCACCGCCGCCGTGCGGCGGGCCGGCGCGGCCTTCGGGGTCGACGACGCCGTCCTGGACGTGCTGGTCACCGTCTTCCGCGACCTGCGCACCGGCCGCTCCGCCGAAGGGTGGGACCTGGAGCGCCCCGGCACCGTGATGTCCACCGCCGAGGCCGTCCAGGTGGCCACCTCGCTCGGCCTCGCCTCGGCGTACCTGCCCGGCGGGGACGTGCTCGACCTGGTCCCCGGCCACCTGCTCGGCGCCGTCCGCAAGGACGACCAGGCCGACCACGCCCGGCTGCTCGGCTACTGGGACGGCCCGGTCCGGCGCCGCGCCGAGGACGGCTCGGCCACCTGGCGCCGCCTGTGGGACCTGCGGGAGAACCTGCGATGACCGACGCCCCCGTGCAGACCCACCCCCGGGACGCCCTGGAGGCGCTCGCGGGTTCGGCGGACCCGTACCTGATCGGCGTCCGCCACCACAGCCCGGCGCTGGCCGCCGCCGTGCCGGCGTTGCTGGACGCGGCCGGCGCCGAGGTGGTCTGCGTCGAGCTGCCCGCCGACTTCCAGGACTGGCTGCCGCACCTCGCCGACCCGCAGACCCTCGCCCCCGTCGCGCTCGCCGGCACCGGCCCGAACGGGCAGCTCGGCTTCTACCCGTTCGCCGACTTCTCGCCGGAACTGGCCGCACTGCGCTGGGCGCGCGAGCGCGGCGCCACCGTGCTCTGCTGCGACCTGCCGATGGGTGACCCGGGCTGGTCCGCGGGCGGCGCCGGGCCCACCGCCGAACGGCCGGACGCCGCGCAGCAGCCCGGCCCGGCCTTCGCCGACGCCCTCACCGCGGCGGGCACCGGCCGCGAGGGCGAGGACCTATGGGACCGCGCCGTCGAGGTGCTCGCCCCGGGCTGCGCGCCCGAGGCGGTCCGCCGGGCCGCGCTCGGCGTCGGCTGGGCGCTGCGCCGCGACGCGGCCGGGCGCGGCGGGGTGCCCGCCACCGACCTCGCCCGCGAGGCCCGGATGCGGGCCGTGATCGCCGGCGCCGGTGCCTCCGGCGCCCGGGTCGCCGCCGTGATCGGCGCCTTCCACGCCCCGGCCCTGCTCACAGGCGCCGACCCGGACACCCCGCAGCTCGCCGACGCCCCGGACGGATCCGCGATCGCCACCTCCCTCGTCCCCTACACCTTCGGCCTGCTCGACTCCCGCTCCGGCTACCCCGCGGGCATCCGCGACCCGCAGTGGCAGCAGGCCGTGCTGGAGGCCGCCGGCGACCCGGAGGCGGTCCGGGAGGCGGCCGCCCGCGCGATCACCGACCTGTGCCGCCGGCTGCGCGCCGACGGGCACACCGCCGGTACCGGCGAGGCCGCCGAGACGCTCCGGCTGGCCTGCGACCTGGCCCGACTGCGCGGCCTGCCGGCGCCCGGCCGCGGCGAGCTGATCGAGGCCGTCACCAGCGTGCTCGGCCAGGGCGAACCGCTCGGCCGCGGCCGGGCCCTCGCCCGCGCCCTGGAGAGCGTGCTGGTCGGCGCCGCCCGCGGCCGCACCGCCCCGGGCACCCCGCGCTCCGGGCTCGGCCCGCACGTCGAGACCGAACTCGCCGCGCTGCGCCTGCCGTTCCCGGACGAGCCCGAGGCCCGCGAGCTGCGCCTGGACCCGCTGCGCTCCGCCCTCGACGCCCGCCGCGAGAGCCTGCTGCAGCGCCTGCGGGTCTGCGGGGTCGGCTACGGCGAGCCGGTCGAGGTCACCGCGGCCGGCGACGCCACCGCGCTCACCACCCGCTGGCGGCTCTCCTGGACCCCGTCCGTCGCCGCCCGCCTCGACCTGGCGGGCGTCCGGGGCGTCACGGCCGCGCTGGCCGCCGCCGGCACCCTGCGGGAGACCGCGCGGCGCCACGCCGCCGAGGGCGGCCCGACCTGCGCGCAGGTCCTGGAGGGCCTGCACGAGGCGGCCCGCTGCGACCTGCCCGAGCTGGTCACCGAGCGGCTCACCGAGGCCGAGCTGGTGCTCCCCGCCGCCGCGACCGTGCCCGAACTGCTCGGCGCGCTCGACCTGTTGGAGGCGCTGCGCCGCGCCCACCTGCCCGGCGCCACGGAGGCCGGCCGGGCCAGGGCCGGCGAGCTGGCCGTCACCCTGCTGGACGCCGCCGTCCGGGGCCTGCCCGGTCTCGCCGGCAGCGACGACCCGCAGGACGCCACCGCGCTGGTCGCGCTGGCCACCCGGGCCGGCGAGCACCGCCTCGGCCTGCGGATGGACGACGCGCTCGGCACCCTCGCCCGGACCGGCTCCCCGCTGGTCCAGGGCGCGGCCCTGGCCGCCCGGGTCCTGCTCGATCTGGACGGCCCGGACACCCTGGGCATCCGCGCCGCCGGCTGGGTCGACACCGCAACCCACCCCGACGCCCGGCGCCGGCTCGCCCGGCTGCTGACCGGACTGCTCACCGCCGCCGGCCCGCTGCTGCAGGCCGCGCCGGACGCCCTCGGCCCGCTGCTGGAGCGCGTCGACACCCTCCCGGACCAGGGCTTCCTGGACCGGCTGCCGGCCCTGCGCGGCGGCTTCGACGCGCTCTCCCCGGCCGGCCGCGACCGGCTGCTGCGGACCGTCACCGACCGGCTGGGCGAGCGCCTGGACCTCACCCTGGCGGCCGCACCGGAGCTGCTCGCGCTGTGGACGGCCGCCGACACCGCCGCCACCGAGGCCCTCGCCGCGCTCGGCCTGCCCGGCCCGCACCCGGCCGGCCCGACGACCGGTACGGCCCCGCTGCCCCCGGCCGCCGAGCCCCCGGCTGCCGATCCGCCCGCCGCAGGCCCGGCCGCCGAGGCCCTCCCGGGGCACCCGGCGCCCCGGCTCGCGCCCGCCGACCGCTGGCGCCTGCTGCTCGGCCGGGAGGCGGAACGCCTGCCCGACCACGCCCGCCGCTACGCGCACGCCCTCGACGAGCTGTACGGCGCGGGCCGCGGCGAGGGCGCCGCCGACCTCGGCGGGGCCGGGGGCGACGGCGGCGGCCGGGAGGCCTCGTTCCCGACCGCCCGCGAATGGGCGGAGGAACTCGACGCCCTGTTCGGCGCCGACGTCCGCGAGGAGGTGCTCGGCCGCGCCGCCGAGGCCGGCCGCACCGACGTGCTGGCCGAACTCGACCCCGCCGCCGTCCGCCCCTCGATCGACCTGCTGACCTCGGTCCTCAACCTGGCCGGCGGCCTCCCCGAGCAGCGGCTCGCCCGGCTGCGCCCGCTGGTGCGTCGCCTGGTCGACGAGCTCTCCCGCGAACTCGCCACCCGGCTGCGCCCCGCCCTGTCCGGGCTGGCCAACCCGCGCCCCACCCGCCGCCCCGGCGGCCGCCTCGACCTGGCCCGCACCCTGCGGGCCAACCTGGCCCGTACCCGCCGGCTCTCCGACGGCCGCACCGTGGTCGTCCCCGAGCAGCCGGTGTTCAGCACCCGGGCCCGCAAGGAGGCCGACTGGCGGCTGATCCTGGTGGTCGACGTCTCCGGCTCGATGGAGGCGTCCGTCATCTGGTCGGCGCTCACCGCGGCCGTGCTCGGCGGGGTGCCCACCCTGTCCACCCACTTCCTGGCGTTCTCCACCCAGGTGATCGACCTGACCGACCGGGTCGACGACCCGCTCTCGCTGCTGCTGGAGGTCCGGGTCGGCGGTGGCACCCACATCGCCGCCGGACTCGCCCGGGCCCGCTCCCTGGTGACCGTGCCCAGCCGCACGCTGGTCGTGGTGGTCAGCGACTTCGAGGAGGGCTACCCGGTCGGCGGCCTGCTCGCCGAGGTCCGCTCGCTCGCCTCGGCCGGGGTCCACCTGATGGGCTGCGCCGCCCTGGACGACACCGGCGCCCCCCGCTACTCGGTGCCGGTGGCGCAGCAACTCGTGGCGGCCGGCATGCCGGTGGCCGCACTCAGCCCGCTCGCCCTCGCCCGCTGGGTCGGCGACCGCCTCCGCGGAGAAACCCGATGACACCTGCCACCCCCGCCCCCTTCCCACCGGCCACGCCGGACGCCGTGGCCGCCGCGGTCGAGGGGCTGACCGCCCGGCTGCGGAAGAAGCTGGACGCCGCCGTGGAGCTCTACCCCGGCCTGCCGCGCGGCACCACCGACGCAGGCCTGCTCACCGTCACCTGCGCGGAGGACGCGGTGGTCACCCTCGCCCCGGGCCCGTCCGGGGTGATCACCGCTCAGGACCAGGTGGTGTGCAGTTGCCTGCTGGCCCCGCGCTGTCTGCACCGGGCCGCCGTGCTCGGGGCCTGCCCGCTGGCCGGGCCCGGTGACGTCCCCGAGGCGGCGCCGGAGGCCGCACCCGAGGCGGGCGCGGCCCCGACCGTGCCCGCCGGGACGGCGGAGCCCGCCGCGGACGCCCGGGTCCCCGCCGCCGCGCCGCCGACCGCCGTGCCGCTGACCGCCGCCCAGGTCGCGGCCGCGGCCGGCCTGTGGTCGGCGGCCGCCGCCGTGCTCGCGGCCGGCGTGCCCGCCGCGGGCGCCGTGCCGCAGGCCGAACTGCTGCGCGCCGCCCACACCGCCCGGCTGGCGGGCCTGCTGCGGGCCGAGGCGGCGGCCCTGCGGGTGGTGCGCGGCCTGCGCGGCGCCCGGGCCCGGCACGAGAGCCACCGGACCGCCGACCTGGTCACCGCCCTGCGCGAACTCCTGCTCACCACCGCGCTGCTGGCCGCGCCCGAGTCGCCCGCCCCCGACTCGCCCGCCGCCGGAGTCGTCCCGCGCGCCGACCTGCTCGGCACCGCGCGGCGGGCCTACCGCGACGGCGGCGCGCTGCGGGTGCAGGGCGTCTGCCGGGAGCCGGTGATCAGCGCCACCGGGTACGGCGGCGTGGTCACCCACCTGATCGCGGAGGACGGCCGCTGGTACTCGGTGTCCGACGTCAAGCCCGGCGGCCCGGCCCGCGCGCGGGGAGCCGGCACGGCGCCGGTGACCGTGGGCGCTGCCGTCCTCAACCATGCCGAACTCTCCCGCGGCGGCGTGCTGGTGGCCGGCGCCACGGTGTCCGCGGACGGCAGGCTCGGTTCCGGCAAGGGCGTGCGCGCCAGTGCCGTCCCCGGCCTGGAGTGGGGGTCCGGCCCGCTGGCCGCGCTGTTCGCCGCACCGCTCGCGCAGGCCGCCGCCGAACGCCTGGCCGACGGGCCCGGGGCCGATCCCGAGTCGGGTGGCAGCGCCCGCGCCCTGGTCGGCGCCGACCTGGTGGTGCTCGGCTCCGCCGCCGACTGCCTGCTCACCCGGGAGCTGGACCGGGACACCGGGGCGCCCGCCGGCCCGCTGGTCCGGCTGGCCGCCGCCAACGGCCACCCGGACCTCGCGCACGGCGCCAACCTCCGGCAGCTCGCCGCCCGGCCCGGCGTACGGATCCGGGTGATCGGCCGGATCGAGCCGGACCGGGCCGCCACCCTGCGCCCGCTCGCCGTCGGGCCGGTGCCCGGCAGTGCGGCGACCCTGCGGCTGCCACCGCAGTGGCAGGGCCGGGCCGACCTCGGCTACGACCGCCTCCAGGGCGCGCACTTCCCGGACGCGGACGCGCTCGACCCGGTCGGCCCGCTCGGTGACCTCCCGCCGGACCCGCTGGCCGGCTCGCCGCTGTGGCGGGTGCGCCGCCTGGTGGAACTCGCCGTCACCGGCGGCCGCCGGGCCGCGGCGGAATCCGCCCGCAGCGGCGACCCCCGCACCGACGGGGCCGCGCTCCGGCGGACCGGCTTCGCCGGGGCGGCCGCCCTCGCCGAGTCCCTGGTCACCGAGGCCGACCGGCGCCACCGGGACGTCTTCGGGCGGCTCGGCGAGCCGGCCGACGACCACTACGCCGCGGCCTGGCTCGCCGCCGCCGTCCATCTCACCGCAGCGGAAGGGGCGTTGGTCCGCGCCACCTGGCAGGCCTGAGCGGACCCGTCGGCGCCCGGACCGGTCAGCCGGTCCGCAGCTCCGCGAACAGGCCCTGGACCCGGGTGCCGTCCGGCTGCTGCCAGGCGCCGCCCACCCTCCCGGCCACCCCGGCCGGGAGGGGGCCGGCGGCCTCGCCGGGCCGCAGGACGCGCCGCACCCGCAGCACCGCACCGTCCGGACCCGGCAGGTCGGTGCCCTCCGGGCCGTCCGCGGCGGTGCCGGTGAAGCCGGCGGGCACCCGGCCGTCCTCCCGGGCGGAGCGGGTCACCTCGCGGTCGGGGGTGTCGCTGGCGCTCTGGTCCTGAGCGGGCGCCAGGCCCGCCATCAGCGCCAGCAACTGGTCGACCAGGACCGGGTCCTGGCATCCGTCGTACACCCAGCGGTGGCCCAGCACACCGTGCTCGGTGGTGCCGACCAGGGCGTGCTCGGCGCCGGGCAGGGGAGCGCCGCGGTAGGTGAGCGGCACCAGGTAGGCGGCCGGGTCGCCGCCCGAGGCGTCGGTGACCACCATGAACTCGATCCCCACCTCGCCCTGCGGGTCGTCCAGCCGGAATCCGCCGGCCTTGGCCGGCTCCGGCACCGCGCCACCCCGGTACCAGGGCCTGGACGGGAGCCAGGCGGTGAGCAGTTCGAGCTTGGTCGGCGTCAGCGTGGTGCGGTGGATGACGGCCATGCCAGGTCCCCTCGGTGCGGGCGGTTCGGTGCGGGCGGGTCCTACTCTGCCACCCGGCCGGCGCCGGCCGCAGGCCCGTACGACTGAAGTTCGATCAAGGTGCCCTCGAGGTCGCGGAGATGGGCGGTGCGCAGCCCCGGCCCCCAGTCGGGCCGGTCGGCCGGGGCGGTCACCGACGTCCCGCCGTGCCGCACGCAGAGGGCGTGGGCGGCGTCCACGTCGGCCACCCGGCAGACGAACACGGCCGCGCCCGCCGGCCCGGCCGGGGTCGCGTCACCGAGGACGGCCCGCATCGCCGCCCGGTCGAACAGCGCCAGGATCCCCTGCCCGGCCACGTCCCAACCGGCGTACGGGCCGCCCGCATCGCCGCGGACCAGCTGCGCGCCGGCCAGTTCGGGAAGGACCGCGGCGTAGAACCGGAAGCTGTCGGCGAACCGGTCGACCAGCAGGCGGGGGTGCAGGGCGTCCACGAGGACTCCTCGGATCGGCGGGGAGCACATTGATAGGTGCGGACCCACGATGGGTCGGCGCCTACAATAGCCCCGTGCAGCCCACCACCGCCGCCCCGCCGAGCCTGCTCGGCCTCACCACCTACCTGCTGTCGCGCACCGGCAAGTCCGCCCGCGGCCGGCTCGCCGACCGGCTTGCCGGGCACGGCCTGCGGCTCTGGCACCTGGCGGCGCTCGCCGCGCTGGCCGACTTCGGCCCGCACGTCCAGCGCGAGCTGTCGGTGCGGCTCTCGGTCGACCCCAGCGACATCGCCAAGGTCGTGGACGAACTCGCCACCCGCGGCTGGGTCGACCGCTCCCGGGACCCGGCCGACCGCCGCCGGGTGCGGATCAGCCTGACCGCCGCCGGCCGCGGCGCGCTGCGCGACCTGCACGCCGAGGCGCAGGAGGTCCAGGGCGAGCTGCTGGCTCCGCTGAGCACCGCCGAACAGGCCCAACTGACCGCCCTGCTGCGCCGGGTCCTGGACGGCGTCACCGCGGACCGGTGAGTTCGGGCCCCGGGCCGGCGCGGTCAGGACGGGCAGCGCGCCCGCTCGCCGCCCGTCGCCGCGGCGGCCCGCGCGGCGAGCGGCTGCTCCAGCAGGACCAGCCGGCCCGGCGTCAGCTCGGCCCGCACGCCGAGCGGCACGGTGAGCTGCAGCGGCCCGTGCCCGGCGGGCAGTCCGGCCGCCACCGGTACGCCGAGCCCGCCGAGCCGGTCGGCGAGCACCGCCGTCACCTGCTCCGGCGGCCCGCAGTCGGTGAAGTCGCCGAGCACGATCCCGGCCGCCCGGGCCAGCACCCCCGCCCGCAGCAGCTGGGTCAGGATCCGGTCCAGCCGGTACGGCTCCTCGCCGACCTCCTCCAGCAGCAGCAGGCAGCCCTCCGGCACCGCCGCGGTGGGCGTGCCGACCGAGGCGGCGAGCAGGCTGGCGTTGCCGCCGGCGAGCCGGCCCCGGGCGGCGCCGGGCACCAGCGGGGGGCCGGTCAGCGGCAGTCCGGTGACCAGCTCCGGTTCGAACAGCACGGTCCGCAGGTGCGCGGCGCTCTCCGGCCGGTCCGCGAGCGCGCCGGTGGCGGGCATCGGCGCGTGCAGCGTGCTGGTGCCCAGCCGGGCGGCGAACGCCTCGTGCAGGGCGGTGATGTCGCTGGAGCCGATCAGCAGCGGCGGACGCCCGGTGGCGGCGATCGCCGGCCAGTCCACCAGGTCGACCATGCGCTGGCTGCCGTAGCCGCCGCGGGCGCAGAACACCGCCCGGACCTCGGGATCGGCGCAGGTCGCGGTGAGGTCGGCGGCCCGGTCGCGGTCGTGGCCGGCCAGGTGGCCGAGGTGGGTGTCGCCGGCGTGCGGCAGCACCCGCACCACCAGCCCCCAGGACTCCAGCAGTGCCACGCCGCGGGCCAGCAGCCCGGGGTCGGGCGGCCCGGCGGGCGCGGCCACCGCCACCAGGTCGCCGGGGCGCAGCGCGGCCGGTACGGCGGGCTCGGCGGTCGGGTCCGGCTCGATGGTCGGGTCCGGCACGGCGGTCCTCATCTCAGCTTCGGGTCGTAGGCGTCCCGGACGGCGTCGCCGAGCAGGATGAAGCTCAGCACGGTCGCCGAGAGGAACAGTGCGGGGAACGCGAGCAGGTGCGGGAAGTCGAGGAAGTACGCCTGGGCGGCGTTGAGTTGCAGCCCCCAGGAGAGGGCAGGGTACTGGAGTCCGACCCCGAGGAAGTCCAGGGTGGCCTCGCCGGAGATCACGTTCCCGACGTTGAGCATGGCCACCACCACGACCGGGGTCATCGCGTTCGGCAGCAGGTGGCGGGCCATCAGGCGGACCGGCCCCGCGCCGGTGGAGCGCGCCGCCTGGACGAAGTCGGCGTCCCGTACGCCGATCACCTGGGCCCGCATCACCCGGGTCATGGTGGTCCAGCCGAGGGCGACCAGCACCAGGGTCATCGCGCCCAGCCCGTGGTCGGGGAAGGCGACCAGGACCACGGTGGCGCCGAGCACGAACGGCAGTCCGAAGAACACGTCGGTCACCCGGCAGACCAGGCCGTCCACCCAGCCGCCGAAGTACCCGGCGAGCAGCCCGAGCAGCACCGAGACGGCCAGCGCCCCGGCCGTCACCGCGAGGCCGATGACCAGCGACGGGCGGCTGCCCCGCACCACCTGCGCGAGGTAGTCGCAGCCCTGGAGGTCAAACCCGAACGGGTGCCCGGCGGTCGGCCCCACCCGCGAGTCGGACAGCTCGCAGCGGCCGCTGTCCTCGGTGAACAGGGCGATGAACGGGGCCGGGAAGGCGGCCATCAGGCCCATCAGCACCAGGACGGCGGTGCAGACGATCACCAGCGGCCGGGTCCGCAGGTCGTGCCAGGCGCTCGCGCCGGGCCGCCCGGCCGCCCGGCCGTCCCCGTCCGGGCCGTCCGCCCGCCGCCGCGCCGCGGGCCGGCGGCCGCTGCGGCCCGGCAGCAGCAGGTCCTCGGTCGGCACCGGGACCGGCACGGCGGTCGGCACCGCGCCGGGCACGGCGGGTCCGGCGGCGGGCAGCGGCTGCGGGTCACTCATGGCGGATCCTCGGGTCGAGCAGGCCGTACAGGACGTCGACGAGCAGGTTGGCCAGGCAGAACACCAGCACCAGCAGGGTGGTGACGCCGACCACGGTCGGGCCCTCGCGCAGCTGGATGGCCTGGAACACCAGCTGCCCGATGCCGGGGAGGTTGAAGATGTACTCGGTCACCACGGCGCCCGCCATCAGCGAGCCGAGCTCCACCCCGAGGAAGGTCACCACCGGGATCAGCGAGTTGCGCAGGGTGTGCCGCAGCACCACCCGGTGCCACCGCAGGCCCTTCGCCCCGGCGGTGCGCACGTAGTCGGCGCGCAGGTTCTCCAGCAGCGAGGCGCGGGCCAGTCGGGCCACGTACGCGACGCCGAAGGAGGCCAGCACCAGGCCGGGGAGCAGGTACGCGGTGGGCCAGCCGCCCTCCGCGCCGGAGACCGGGAACCAGCCCAGGCGCACCCCGAGGATCAGCTGGGCGAGGTAGCCGACGATGTACACCGGCACCGCGATCACCAGGGTGGTGCCGGCCAGCACCGTGTTGTCCGCCCAGCGGCCCTTGCGCAGCGCGGCCCAGACGCCCAGCCCGACCCCGAGCACGGTCTCCAGGCACCAGGCCGTCAGCCCGAGCCGCAGCGTCACCTGCCAGCGCCCGGCCAGCGTCCCGGCGACCGGCTCCCCGGTGAAGGTGCTGCCGAGGTCGCCGGTCAGCAGGCCGCCCAGGTAGTGGAAGTACCGGACGAACAGCGGGTCGTCCAGGTGGTACCGCCGGTGCAGCTCGGCGAGTACGGCGGGCGGCACCGGGCGGTCGCCGGCGAGCCCCTGGATCGGGTCGCCGGGCAGCACGAAGACCATGGTGTGGATAAGGAAGGTGGTGGCCAGCAGTACGGGGATGGCGTACAGCAGGCGGCGGGCGATGTAACGGCCCATCCAGGCGCCCCCGGTTCTCGCGTTCTCGCATCGGGCGGGTGGTGGTTCGCGCGGCGCGTCGCGCCGGCGTCGCTCTCTCGGTTCAGTGGCGGACGGTCACCCGCTCCAGGTGGAGACCGGCCACGTACGGGTCCACCTGGACGTTGCCGACCCGGCTGCTCCAGACGGTCTGGTCCTGCCAGTTCCACAGCGGGATCAGCGGCAGGTCGGCCAGTGCGATGTCCTCGGCCCGGTGGTAGCCGGCGATGCTCTCCTCGGGCGTGGCGGCGGCGTTCCCGCCGGCGAGGGCGGCGTCGAAGTCGGGGCTGGACCAGCCGGAGCGGTTGCCGTGCCCGAGCAGCCCGGCCAGGTAGTTCTGCGCGCTGGGGTAGTCGACCACCCAGTTCTGCCGGTACGGGCCGGTGGCCTTGCGGCCGTTGAGCAGCGGGCCGAGGTCGGCCCCGGACATCTTGCGGAAGGCGATGTCGCGGATGCCCAGGTTCTGCTTCAGCTCGTTGGCCACCGCCGTCATCCACTGCTCGTAGGTGGGGTCGGAGTTGGCGAAGTACAGCTCCAGGGTGCCGGTGAAGCCGCCGGCCCGGTCGAACAGCTCCTTGGCCTCGCCCGGCCGGTACTCGCAGGTGGCGCCGCACGCCCCGGTGCGGTGGCCGGGGATCATCGGGGCGACCAGCGAGTCGGCGGGTGCGAACACCTCGTTGAAGATGGCGCGGGTGATGCCCTTGCGGTCGATCGCCATCGACAGTGCCCGGCGCAGCTCCGGCCGGGCGTAGCGCTGGTCCCACAGCGGCAGCCCCAGGTAGTCCATGGTGCCGCTGGGCCGCACGGAGTAGCGCCGGCCGAAGGTGCGCTTCGCCTCGTACGCCCGGGCGGGCGGCACGCTGGCCATGAAGTCGACGTGGCCGGCCCGCAGTTCGGTGAAGGCGGTGTCCTTGCTGGTGAAGATCCGGAAGTGCACCTGGTCGGCCATCGGCGGCCGCGGGCCCCCGTAGCCGCCGGCCCGCCGCAGGTCGATCCGCTGGTTGTGCCGCCAGTCGCCGTCCATCGCGTACGGGCCGTTGCCGACCGGGTGCCGGTCGTACCCGGCCGGGTCGGTGAACGCTGCGGCGGGCAGCGGGGCGAACGCCGGGAAGGCCAGCAGCATCGGGAACTGGCTGAACGGCGCGCTCAGGGTGACCCGCAGGGTGGCGGGGTCGAGCACCTGGAGGCCGGAGAGTTCCCGGCCGCGCGGCGGGCTGCCGTCCGCGGGGTTGAGCTCGTCGTAGCCGTCGATCTGGGTGAAGTACCCGTTGGCCTCCCAGCCGTTGGGGCCGTACGCGGCGGCGTTCCAGGCGGCGGCGAAGCTCTGCGCGGTGACCGGCTCGCCGTCGTGGAAGACGCCGCCGGGCCGGACCTTCAGCGTCCACACCCGCTGGTCCTCGGTGGTCAGCGACTCGGCGGCGAGCGGCACCGGGTGCCCGTCGGCCGGGTCGAGGGCGACCGGCGGGTCGAAGAGTCCTTCGATCACCTGGAGGGCGTAACTGCTGGTGGTGCGGCCGGGGGTGAGGTGGTCGGGCTCGGTGAGCGCGACCGTGTACCCGCCGCCCGGGACGGCCGGCGGGTCGGGGGCGCCGTCGTCGGCAGCGCGCCGGGCGCAGCCGGGCACCAGCGCCACCAGCAGGGCGAGCAGCACCGTGACGGCGGCTCCGGTCCGGCCGGGGGCCCGGTTCAGCACCGCGCCCCCGTGAGGCAGGCGTTCTCCCAGTCGTGACCGGTGCGGCCGGCGGCTCCGGCAGCTCCGGCGGTGCGGTCGGCGGGGCCGGCCGCGGCGGGCCGGGCGGAGGTGTCGCCGGCCAGCCGCAGCACGAAGGCGTCGATCACCGGCCGGGGGCTGTCACCCGCGAAGTTGTTGACGAGGACGGTGAACGCCAGCGGCCCGGCGCCCGGACGCTCGAGGTAGCCGGTGAGCGCGTCGACCCCGGTCATCGAACCGGTCTTGGCGTGCACCCGGCCCTCGGCGACGGTGCCGCGCAGGCGGTTGGTCAGGGTGCCGCCGACCATCCGCTGGGTGTCACCGGCCACCGGCAGCGCCTCGTACCAGGGGGTGAACCAGCTTTGCCGGCGGGCGAATTGGAGCAGTGCGGCGAGCCGGCGGGCGCTCAGCAGGTTGTGCCGGGACAGGCCCGAGCCGTCGACCTGCCGGGCGTCGCCGTCCTCCAGGCCGCTGCCGTGCAGGAAGGCGCGGACCTGGTCGGTGCCGGCCGCCCAACTGCCTTCGTCGGCCCGGACCTTGCCGATCTCCTTGACCAGGTGTTCGGCGATGCCGTTGTTGCTGAGCTTGAGGAACGGGATCATCAGCGTGGAGAGCGGGGCGGAGTCGTGGCTCGCGAGCGCGCCGGCGCCGCGGGGTGCCGGGCCCTCGGTGACCGGGCCGGCGAGGGTGACGCCGTGCCGGGCGAGCGCGGTGGCGAAGACGGTGGCGGCCAGCAGCGCGGGGCGGTCCACCGCGATCCACTCGTCGCCGGGCTCCGCGCCGGCGGGGACGCTGCCGGAGACCACCAGCTCGTTGCCGCCCGGGCGGCGTGCGACGTCCACCGCGCGCTCGCCGCCGGCCGGCCCGGTGCGGATCTGGCCGGTCACGTGGACCGGGGCCTCGGCGGGGGTGACCCGGACGGTGGCCGGCCGGCCGGCGCCGCTGCCGGGCGTGACGGTGAGGCGCACGGTCCCCGGGTCGTAGTCCTCGTCGGTGGTGAGGGTGAGTGCGGAGATCTGCGGGCTGTAGTAGGCGGCCTGGTCGTCCCAGGCCCAGTTCGGGCCGAGCGGCACGTCGTCGTAGCGGGTGGCGTCCGCCACCAGACCACCGGTGACCGAACGCACCCCGCTGTCCGCGACCTCGGCGGCGAGCCCGTCCAGGTCGGCCGGCAGCAGGGTCGGGTCGCCGCCGCCGAGCAGCACCAGGTCGCCGTCCAGGGTGGCGCCGGAGCGCGTGCCGGCGGCGAGCACGTCGGTGCGGAACCGGTGGTCGGGGCCGAGCAGGTCGAGGGCGGCCGCCGCGGTCACCGTCTTCTGGGTGGAGGCGGGCAGCAGCAACGCACCGGGGGCGTGCTCGTACAGCACCTCGCCGGTGGCGGGATCGGTCACCAGGGCCGAGACCTGGGCGCCCGTCAGCCGGGCGTCGGCCCACAGGCCGTCCAGGTCGGCGGCGAGGGGCCGGGCCGCGCCGGGCGGGCGTTCCACCGAGCCTGGGGCCGAGCCGGCCGGGACCAGCGCGACGAGGACGGCGGCGAGCGGAACCGACAGCAGCCGGGCGGGGAGCGTGAGCACGGGTGATTCCTCCACGGGGGCGAGGCCGGGCACCACCTTCGCGCCGCGGGGCCCCCGGAGTCCGGCGCCGGCCCCGCGACCGGCGGGAATTCGCCCGCACGGACCACTCGCCGCCGCCGGCGCCGGTCAGCTCCGCCCGTCCAGCAGCTGTCGCACCACCCGGCCGAACAGCAGCCGCCCGCTCCAGACCGTCGGCCGGTCGAGCAGGCCGGGCAGCGCCGCCACCCGCAGGTCCTCCCGCCAGCGGACGGCCGAGCCCGTCCCGTCGGCGCGGACCTCGATCTCGGCCCAGCCGGTCACCGTCGAGCCCCGCTTCTCCAGCCGGCACAGCCCCGGCCGGCCGGCCTCGGGCGGCTGCCAGTGCGTCACCTCCATGGCGTCGTCGAAGCCGACCGGCCCGACCGCCGTCCGGGCCGTGAAGGCCGCCCCCACCCCCTGCCCGGAGGCGCTGGTCACCCGGATCGTGGTGAACGGCACCGGCCCGGCGTGCCGCTCCCAGTCCGTCATCCGCCGCCAGGCCTCGGCGGGGGGCAGCGGGCAGCGCCGGGTGAGCTGGAAGAACGCCATACCGCGATGGTAGGCGCGGACGCCCGGCCGCTGGCCTGCCGCGCCGCCCGCGCGCCGTCGGGGGCGCGGAGCCGTCCGGCCGCGCCCGGCGCGCAGCCGTACCGCTCGCGCCCTCCGCGCACGCGGGGCGGTCGTCCGGCCCGCGGTGCACCGGTCTTCACCGGCGGACACCCAAGTGTCACCATCCGTTGGGTTCACGGACCACCGGAGCGGGCCGCCGACGGCTACGGTCGGGCACGACGCAGGGAGGTGGCCGGATGCCGAAGGCCGCGAGGAGATCAGCCGACTACGAGGTCTGGCACGGCGATTCGCTGGTGGGATCCCTCTGGGACGTGACCGGCGACCGGGCCGCCGCGGTCTGCCGCTTCGTGCCCGGACGCGGCTGGGAGGCGGTGCGCCCGCTGTTCGCCGCACAGGAGGAGTGGCGGCTCCAGTCCTTCTCCGAGGGGCTGGTCTGGGCCGCGATCGGGGTCCGCAAGCTCGGTGTGGAGCTCAGGCCGCCGCACGGCGGCG
The DNA here is from genome assembly GCF_040304075.1 of Kitasatospora sp. NPDC094015. Taxonomy (NCBI): domain Bacteria; kingdom Bacillati; phylum Actinomycetota; class Actinomycetes; order Kitasatosporales; family Streptomycetaceae; genus Kitasatospora; species Kitasatospora sp. NPDC094015. The sequence continues at coordinate 118,519 of NZ_JBEOUL010000010.1, read as the reverse complement.
AGCCCTTCCGGCCGCGGTCGATCTACCTCGACGAGCGCAGCGCCAGCTTCCGCGGCTGAGCCCGCGGACGTCCCGCCGGAGCACGCGCCGCACCAGGGCGCCGGCCACCGGCACCCCGGTACGCCCGCGGGCAACTACCGTGCCGCGCCCGGCCGCAGGGCTGCGTGGCCTTCGCCCGCGCCGGCCGGTCAGGAGGACGTCAGGACGTCAGGACGTGGCGGTCGCGGCTCGCGCCGTAGGCCGCGACGCTCTGGGCGACGAGTACGGCGAGCAGCACGGAGAGCGGAAGCGTCCATCCCCCGCTCGCGGAGTGCAGCAGGCCGAGGCCGAGCGGGCCGAGGCAGGCGATCAGGTAGCCGATCCCCTGGGCCATCGTCGAGAGCCGGCCGGTGTGGTGCGCGTCGGGCGAGCGGGCGACGATGTAGCCGAGGGCGAGACCGACGGCGAGGCCCTGGCCCAGTCCGAGGGCGGTCATCCAGAGGTAGGCGCCCGCCACGGGGGACGTGAGCAGGCCGACGAAGCCGGTCGCGCACAGCACGGCGGCCGCCAGGGGCGCGACGAAGGCCGGGCGCAGACGTTGCTGCAGCCAGGGCGCCGCGAAGGAGGCGGCCATGCCGGGGAAGCTCGAGAAGGAGAGCATCCATCCTGCCTGGCTGTCGCTCATGCCGTGGTCCTGCAGGAGCGTCGGCAGCCAGGCGAGGATCGCGTAGTAGCCGAGGGACTGCAGACCCATGTACAGGGTCACCGCCCAGGCGGTCCGGTCGCGCCACAACGCCCCGAGCGCGGGTGGGGCGGTACCGGCTCCTTCGTGGTCCGCCGGCTCCTGCCGCCGGCGGTTCGGGGTACTCCGGCCCGGTGCGAGGAGTTCGGGGAGCCAGGCGAGGGCGGCCATGAAGGACGGGATCGCCCCCAGCGCGAGCACCTGTCGCCAGCCCCAGCCGGTGGCCGACTCCAGCGGGACGACCACGCCCGCGGCGAGTGCGGCCCCACCGGACAGGGCCAGGGAGTAGCAGCCGAGCATCAGTCCGGCGCGGTGGGCGAAGTCGTGCTTGACGAGCTGCGGCATGAGGACGTTGCCGACCGCGATCGCCGCACCGGCGATCAGGGTGCCCCCGAACAGGGCGAGCACGCCCGGGACCGAGCGCAGCACGATGCCGCCGCTCAGCGCGAGCAGCGCGTACCAGAGCAGGTGGTGGGGGCCGAAGCGGCGGGTGAGCCGGGGCGCGAGGAACGCGAACGCCCCGAAGCAGACGACCGGGACCGTCGAGAGGGCTCCGCCGCCGAACGACGAGAGGTGCTCGTCGTGCTCGACCTCCGTGAGGACGGGGGACAGCGACGCGACGGCGATGCGCAGGTTCAGTGCGGCCAGGCCGAACGCGAGAGCGGCTCGGACGGTGCGCGCCGCGACCGGTCCGGAAGGGGACGGCTGACGGGACGCCGACGGGCGGACCGCCGGGGCCTGATGGGTCGTTGGGCTGTTCATGGCATCCACTCTCGGGCGGATCCGGGGCGGCGGGCCACCGATAAGATGCCAATCCATGAGGGAAACCCGCCATCTTGATCGCGCGGAGCGCGGCCGCCTCGTCCTGGCGCACGGGCAGCGGCTGCCCACCCATGCCCATGACCGCGGTCACCTGGTCTACCCGGCCACCGGCGTGCTGTCCGTGACCACCGCCGGGGGGACCTGGATCGCTCCGCCGACCCGGGTGGCGTGGACTCCCGCGGCCTTCGAGCACCACCACACCGCGCACGGCAACGCGGACATGCGGATCCTGTTCCTGCCGGACGCACTCGCCGCCCGGCTGCCGGCGCATCCCGCCGTGCTCACCGTCTCCGGCCTCGCCCGCGAAGCCCTGCTCGCCCTCACCACGGAGGAGACCGACACCGGAGGGCGGGCGCCGGACGCGGTCGACCGGTTGCACGCGGTCGTCGTCGACGAGCTCATCGCGGCGCCGGAGCAGCCCCTGCACCTGCCCGAGCCGGCCGACGACCGGCTCCGCGCGCTGACCGGCATCCTGCACGCCGACCCCGCCAACCAGCAGACCCTCGCCGAGCTCGGCGCGCGCGTCGGGGCGAGCGAGCGGACGCTCAGCCGGCTCTTCGGGCAGGAGCTCCGGATGAGCTTCCCCCAGTGGCGCACCCAGCTCCGCGTCCACCACGCACTCACCCGGCTCGCCGCGGGGAAGTCCGTCACCGACACCGCCCTCGCCTGCGGCTGGGCCAACCCGACGACCTTCATCGACGCGTTCGCCGCGCTCGTCGGTGAGACCCCCGGCCGCTACCGCAACCGTCAACTCCTCGCCCAGGGCCTGCCGGACCGGCCCTACCGCGGCGGGACCGAGCCGTCGTAGACGTGGTCCGGGGTCACCACCTGGGTGATCGCGCGGGCCAGCAGGGTGGACGGCTCCTGGCCCTGGTAGCGGATGTCCGTGTTGATCATCAGCACCAGGGTGGCCCGCTGCTCGGGGAGGTGCACGGCGACCGTCTCGTAGCCGGGGATCGAGCCGTTGTGCCCGATCCAGCCCCCGGTCTCCATGATGCCGAGGCCGTAACCGGTGCCGGGGAAGCCGGTCGGCAGCATCGTCAGGCGCTCGCGCTGGGTCTCCGGCCGCAGCAGCCGCCCGGTGGCCACGATCTCCGCCCAGCGGCGCAGGTCGGGCAGGTCGGAGATCATCGCGCCGGCCGCCCAGGCCCAACTCGGGTTCCAGTCCGCGGCGTCCGCCACCTCACCGCTCGGGGTCTCGTCGCTGTAGCCCTGCGCGTGCGGCTCGGGGAACTCCGCCCCGCTCGGGAACAGCGTGCCGTCCAGGTGCGACGGTCGCAGCACCCGCGCGCGGACGAAGTCGGCGAGGCTGCGCCCGCTGACCTTCTCGACCACCAGGCCGAGCAGCACCAGGTTGGTGTTGGAGTACTCGAACTTCTCGCCCGGACCGAAGTCGTTGTCGTGCCGGAAGCCGTACGCGAGCACCTCCTGCGGGCTGAACGTCCGGGTCGGGTCGCTCTCCAGCGCCCGGTCGAAGTCCGGGTCCTCGCTGTACGGGAAGAGTCCGCTGCGCATCCCGGCGAGCTGGCGCAGCGTGATGGTGTCGCCGCACGGCACCCCGTCGACGTACGCGGAGATCGGGTCGTCCAGCCGGACCAGGCCGTCGTCGACCAGTTCGAGCAGCGCGGTGACGGTGAAGGTCTTGGTCTCGCTGCCGATCCGGGTGAACACGCCGGTGGTCATCGGCGCACCGGTGGCGGTGTCGGCGACCCCGCTCGCGCGGACGTAACTGCCCCGGCCGGGCAGCCAGAGGCCGACGACGGCGCCCGGGATGCCGGCCTGCCGGCGGACCTCCTCGACGGCGCGGTCCAGGCGGGCGGTCAGCTCGGGGCCGAGCCCGTCCGGCGACGCGGTGCCGGGCCGGGTGCCGGGCCGGGTGGCGGGCGCGGCCGGTGCGGCGGTGGCGGGCGCGGCGGCCGTCGGGGCGAGCACGGACAGCGCGAGCAGGGCCGCGGCGAGCAGCCGGCGGGACGGGGTGCGGGGCATGGGCTTCCTCCGGGGCGGGGATTCGGAGGGCCACGTCACCACCCGGGCCGGCGACGCGGCACCCGGACCGACGGGCCGCCCGGCGAGTCCACCCGTTCGGCGCACGGCGCCGGTCCGTCCGCGGGGGCCGTGCCCGCTACGACGCCTTGCGCCGGCCCTGGACCGCGGCCGCCGCCCGGTGCAGCTCGGCCAGCACCGTGCGGACGGCCCGCCGGGCGAGGCGCTCCGGACGGGCCAGGACGTCGATGTGGCGGCGGGCCGGCACCCCGCTCAGCGGGCGCAGCACCAGCGCCGGGTGGCGGGGCACGGTCCAGCGGGGCATCAGGGCGAGCCCGCCGCCGGCCGCGACCACCTCGGCCACCACCGCGAACTCGTTGATCCGGTGGACGATGTCGAGCCGGCGGTTGGCGGCCGCCGAGATCCCGTCGATGGTGGCCATCAGCGGGAACCCGTCGTGCACGGTGATCCACGGCTGGTCCGCCACCTCCCGCGGGGTCACCCGCCGGGCCGCGGCCAGCGGGTGATCGGCCGGCATCGCCACGTCCAGCGGCTCGACCAGCAGAGTGGCGGCCGAGACGCCCGGCGGCCACGGGGGAGCGTGGTCCGGGTGGTGGGCGATGACGAGGTCGTACTCCCGGGTCAGCGGGGGGAACCGGTCACGGGCGACGTCCTGGTCCGCGAGCGCGAGCCGGGGGAGTCCGGAGCCGGCCCGGTCGCGCAGCAGGATCGGGAAGAAGGCCGAGGCCGCGCTGTGGAAGGCCGCCACCGAGACCTCCGCGTCCGGCTGCTCGACGAACTCGTCCACCACGTGCCGGGCCCTGGCCAGCGCGGTCTCCACCTCCACCGCGGCGGCGGCCAGCGCCTGACCGGCCTCGGTCAGCACCAGGCGCCGGCCGTCGCGTTCGGTCAGCGGGACGGGGATCGGCCGCTGCAGCAGCTGGAGTTGCTGGGAGACCGCGGACGGGGTCATCGACAGCGCCTCGGCGGCGGCGGTGACGCTGCCCAGCTCGCCGAGCTCGCGCAGGATCCGCAACTGCCGCTCGTTCATCCACCCAGTGTAGGAGACGGTGTAGCAAAACTTCATGGTCGATGAAGAAGGTCGCTCTTGGCTTCAAGATCCCGGTGGGGGAGCGTAGGGGCGTGATCCGCGCCCGCCGCACTGACGCAGTGCTCCTCCTCGTCGCCCTGGTCTGGGGCTCCAGCTACCTCGCCGCCAAGACCGCCACCGCCGTCCTCCCGGTGCCGGCGGTGCTGTTCGCGCGCTACCTGCTCTCGGCGCTCGCCTGCCTCGCCCTGCTCGCCGGGCGCCGCCAGTGGACCTGCACCCGGGAGGAGGTCCGGTACGGGACGGTGCTGGGCATCACCCAGGCCGCCGTCCTGCTGGTGGAGACCTACGGGGTCGCGCACACCAGCGCCGCCAACGCCGGCCTGATCATCAGCCTCACCATCGTGCTGACCCCGCTGCTCGACCGCACGGCCGCCCGGCGCCTCCCGCCGCGCTTCTTCGCCGCCACCGCCGTGTGCCTGCTCGCGGTCGGGCTGCTGGTGGCGGGCAGCGGCTTCCGCACCCCGGGGGCGGGTGACCTGCTGATGCTGCTCGCCGCGGGCGTCCGGGCGGCGCACGTCGCACTGGTCGGGCGGCTCACCGGCCGGCACCCGGTACGGCCGATGCAGCTCACCACCGTCCAGATGGTGGTCGGCACGCTGCTGTTCGCGCTGCCCGCCGCCGGCGGGCTGCCGGCGCTCGGCCACGCCGGGGCGGCGGTCTGGGCCCAGCTCGGCTATCTCGCCCTGCTCTGCAGCGTGTTCGCCTTCCTCGCCCAGACCTGGGCGGTGCAGCGGACCTCGGCCAGCCGGGCCAGCCTGCTGCTCGGCACCGAACCGGTCTGGGCCGTCGCGATCGGCATCGGCCTCGGCGGCGAACACTTCACCCCGCTCGCCGGGCTCGGCGCCGCGCTGATGGTGGCCGGCACCTCCTGGGGCCAGGCCGTCGAACGCGCCCACCGCACCGCCACACCCCCGCCCGGCACCGACCGGGCCGTACCGGCGCAGGCCCCGGCGGCCGAGCCTGGCGGCACGCTCCTGCGATGACCCGATCGTCGGACCGGTGGCGATCGAGGTGCTGCGCGCCGACCCGGCGGCGGAGGGCGACCTGTACGCGGGTGACCTGCTCGCCGCGGTGCTCACGACCGGCCCGGACAGCTGGATCGAGTGGCCTGCGCTGCGCCACCAACTCCGCTCGATCGTATCGGAGTTGGACGACCTGCCGGCCCCGGTGCGAGCTGCCGTCGACCGGTTCCTGGCTGCCGCCGGGCCCGGCCCGGAGTGCCGTTCCGGGCGTGGCTGACCGGGGCCGGCCGGCGGGCGGGTGCGGTGGGCCCGGGAGGCTTCTACGGTGAAGTGGGACAGGCTCGGCGTCCGCGGACCCGTGAGTTCCGCCGCATCCTCCACCCCGGCGCCGGCGACGTACAGGAGGCACCCCTGATGGCCACTGCATCCGAGACCCCCGTCATGGACACCCTGGCGGCCATGACCATCGACTCGATCGAGCGCTGCGGCCTCCCGCCGGACACGCTCATCCTCACCCGCATCGCCGCGCTGGCCGCTTCGGACGCGCCGCCGATCTCCTACCTCGCGCACATCGACCCGGCGCTGCGCGCCGGCATGACCGCCGAGCAGCTCCAGGACGTCCTGGTGGCGATCGCGCCGATCGTCGGCACCGCCCGGGTCATGACCGCGGCGGGCAACATCGCCTCGGCCCTGGGCATCGCCATCGCCGTGGTCGACGCCGAGATCGAGGCCGACACCCGCGGCTGACCCGCCGTCCGCACACCCGTCACCCCGGGCCGAACCGCCCGCCCGGGGCGCGGGGCGTCACGCCGGGGGTCGGTCGAGCCGGGCGGCCACGGCGTCGAGGACCCAGTCCAGTCCGGTCGCGAAGGTGGTTCCGGCGTCCACCTCCGTGGCGTCGTGCACGGCCCTGCTCAGCGCCGGGAAGCGGCCGGTGGCCAACATCCGCGTCACGTGCGGGCCGTGGGCGCGCTGCCAGTCGAGATCGGACAGGCCGGTGGCGCGCTCGGCCCGCAGGTGGGCGATCTCCCGCCGGATCGCGCCGGTGGTGTAGGCGCCGACGGTCTCCACGGCGCGCATCACGGTGTCGATGTCGGCGAGGCCGTCGAGGGCGGTCAGCGTTGCCTCGGTCACGGCGAGGCCGTTCGGGCCGAGCGTCGGGCGGCCGCCGAGCAGGTCGGCCAGCCATTCGTGCCGGAGCGCGGCCCGCCTGGTGCGATGGGCGAGGCCGTGCAGCGCGGCCCGCCAGCCGTCGGGCCGCTCCTCGGGGACGATCTCGGCCTGGACCTCGTCCACCATGAGGTCGAGCAGCTCCTCCTTGGTGGCGATGAATCCGTACAGCCGCATCGGGCCGGCGTCGAGCCGGGCGGCGACCTTGCGCAGCGACACCGCCTCGAGCCCGCCCTCGTCGGCCAGTGCTACGGCGGCGACGACGATCCGCTCCCGGTCGAGCGGGACGGGGCGAGCCGGCGGCTCCGGCCGGTCCCAGACACCCATGGCACACCTTCCTGTCGGTCTTCCGTCGGCCTTGCGATGCATCGTATCGGGGAAATACAGTGTATCGACATGAGACAGCGTATTGCCGTGATCGGGGCCGGCCCCGGCGGCCTCACCCTCGCCCGGGTCCTGCACCGCCACGGCCATCCGGTCACCGTCCTCGAACGCGATCCGTCCCCCGACGCGCGGCCCCCGGGCGGCACGCTGGACCTGCACGAAGGGATGGGCCAACTCGCCCTGGAAAAGGCGGGGTTGCTGGCGGAGTTCGCCGCACTGTCCCGTCCCGAGGGGCAGGCCATGCGCATCCTCGACACCGACGGGACCGTCCTGCGCGACTGGCGGCCCCGCCCCGACGAGCAGGCCAATCCCGAGATCGACCGGGGGCAGCTGCGTGATCTGCTGCTCGGTCCGCTGGACGTCCGGTGGGGCAAGGGGGTCACCGAGGTGGTGCCGGGATCCCGTGACGGCGTCGCGGTCCACTTCGAGGACGGCCGGCCGGAGCTGTTCGACCTCGTGGTCGGCGCGGACGGCGCCTGGTCGCGGACCCGCCCGGCCGTCTCGCCCGTGACGCCGCACTACACCGGCGTCACCGCGGTCGAGACCTCCCTCGACCGGGTCGACACCCGTCACCCCGACCTGGCCCGGCTGATCGGCGACGGTGCCGTGGCCGTGTACGGCGTGAACCGCGCGGTCGTCGCCCAGCGAAACGGCGGCGGTCACGCCAAGGTGTACGCCCAGTTCCGCGCGCCGCTGGACTGGCACGCAGGCCTCGACCTGGCCGACGCCGAGGCGGTGCGCGCGCACCTGCTGGCCCGGTTCGACGGTTGGGCCGCTCCCGTCCTCGACCTCCTGCGCCACGGTGCGGCGTTCGTCCACCGCCCGCTCCACGTCCTGCCCGTGGCGCACACCTGGCCCCACGTCCCCGGCGTGACGCTGCTCGGTGACGCCGCCCACCTGATGCCCCCGCTGGGGGCGGGCGCGAACCTGGCGATGCTGGAGGGTGCCGAACTCGCCGAGGCCGTCGCCGCCGGCCCCGAGGACCTGGACGAGGCCGTCCGCGCCTTCGAGGAACGGATGTGGGCACGGGCCGCCCGGTGGGCGAAGATCACCGGGGCCGGCCTGGAACGCCTGGTGAGCGCGGACCCCGCCGAAGCCCTCGCCCTGTTCGACCAGGTCCAACCCGCCTGAGCGCCGGGGCGCGAGGGCGCCGACGCCGGTCGGCGATGAGGGGGCGGAGAGGGCAGGATTCGAACCTGCGCGGGCCGCGAGGACCCTGCTGGCCGTTGCCGGCCTGGCACCCGATGAACCGCTCCGGGCACCTCTCCATCCTCCCGGGGTGTTGGCCGTTCCCCCGGGCGATGACTCCATGGTGCCCGGCTGCCCTGACCCAGCACTGACCCACCACTGACCGACCGTTGGTGTCCGAGCGGTGGGAGTTGCGCGCAACCCCTTGCTGGGGAGGTGTCGGCTCTCTAATGTGAACCTTCAAATCCAGGGCAGTGAGCGCTGGTATCCCGTTGGGGTATGACTTTGAACGATCAAATTTTCGTCGGGCCCGCGCCGGGCTACCTGGACTTCGCCCGGGTCGGCCCGATCTCGCGCCCGGCCGCCGCAGCGATCGCGGGGGCGACCGCGCTCGCCGCCCGGGTCGCACCCGGTGACCTCGACCGGCTGTTCGCCGGCGCCGAGGCCGCCCGGGGCTCGGCGGCCCGGCTGCTCGGTGCCCGGCCGGACGAGGTCGCGCTCGCCCCCTCCACCAGCAACGGCCTGTTCACGGTGGCGGCCGCGCTGCCCGGCCCCGGCACCGTCCTGGTGCCGCGCGGCGAGTTCCCCGCCAACCTCTACCCCTGGCTCCGGTTCGCCGGGCGCGGCGGCCCGGCCGTCCGGCTGGTCGACCCGGCCGGCGGCCGGCACATCACCGCGGACCTGCTGCGCCACCACCTCACCCCGGAGGTGACCGCGCTCGCCGTCAGCGCCGTCGACTCGCTCACCGGCCACCTCGCACCGCTCGCCGCGCTGAAGGAGGCGCTCGGCCCCGACCGGTTGCTGATCGTGGACGCCATCCAAGGGCTGGGCGCCGTCCCGCTGGAGACGGAGGCCGCCGACGTGCTGGTCGGCGGCGGCCAGAAGTGGCTGCGCGCCGGCTGGGGCGCGGCCGTGCTGCTGATCCGCGACCGCTGCGCCGACCTCCTGCGGCCGGGGCTGGGCGGCTGGGCCGCCGTCACCGACCCGTTCGCCGCGCACCATCCGGCGCCGCCGCTGCCGGGCGCGGCCGCCCACCTCGCCACCAACCCGGACTTCCCGGCCGCCGTCGCCCTCGGTGCGGCCGTCGACGACCTGCTCGCCCGCGGCGGGCCCGCCGCCGAGGGCGCCCGGATCCGCGCCACCCTGGCCGACCTGCTGGAGCGGGCCCGCCGGGCGGGCGCCGAGGTGCTCTCGGACGGGCTGGATCCCGGCGAGCGCGCCGGGATCGGCACCTTCCGGCTGCCCGGCCACGACCCCGCCACCGTCCACCGCACCCTCGCCGCGGCCGGTCTCACCACCACCCGCCGCGCGCAGTGGATCCGCCTGTCCCCGCACGCCACCACCCCCGGCGCCGCGGCGGACCTGCTCACCGACGCACTGGGCACCCTCACCCGCACCGCCAGCTCCCGCACGATCCCCACCAGCCCCCACACCCGCACGCACCCCCAGGAGCCGACATGCCCCACCCCCTGAGCCGCCGCCAACTCCTCCAGCTGACCGCCGCCTCCGCCGCCGGACTGGGCCTGAGCGCCTGCGGCGCCGGCGGGTCGAGCGGCGACGCCGCCGGCGGTGACGGTGACAGCGGCCGGATCACCGTCTGGAGCTGGACCACCGCCGCCGAGGCGCTGCGCGGGGTCGTCCCGTCCTTCGAGCGCGACAACCCCGGCATCCAGGTCGACATCCAGGACGTCGGCAACCCGGCCATCTGGGACAAGATCACCGTCGGCCTGGCCTCCGGCGGCAAGGGCCTGGCCGACGTGCTGCACATCGGCGTCGACTACCTGCCCGGCTACCTGGAGAAGTTCCCGAACGGGCTGGCCGACCTCTCCCGGTACGGCGCCGACCGGTACCAGGACGCCTTCGCCCAGGGCCTGTGGCCGACCGTGGTCGGCAAGGACAAGGCCGTCCACGCCCTGCCCTGGGAGGTCAACCCGCTCGGACTGTTCTACCGGCAGGACCACTTCGAACGGGCCGGGGTCGACCCCACCGCCCTCACCAGCTGGGACGACCTGATCGCCGCCGGTCCGAAGGTGCTCGCCGCCACCGGCGCCCAGCTGCTCGGGCTCGACAAGCCCGGCACCACCCAGGACATGGACTTCTTCCAGAACCTGATGCAGCTCCAGGACGCCTTCTACTTCGACCACGACGGCCGGATCACGCTCGCCGGGCCGGCCGCCGTCCAGGCCCTCACCGTGATCAAGCGGCTGAACGACGCCGGCCTGCTGGCCGACACCGCCGGCCAGGGCACCTGGAAGCGCCTGGTCGGCGAGGGCAAGCTCGCCACCGCGCCGTACCCGGCCTGGGCCGTCGAGTACCTGGCCACCAAGTTCCCCGACCAGAGCGGCAAGTGGCGGGTGATGCAGCCGCCGGCCGCCGTCCCGGGCGGCGGCCGCAGCGCCATCGTCAACTCCACCTACCTGGCCGTGGCCGCCGCGAGCAAGCGCCGCCGGGCCGCCTGGCGGTTCGTCGAGTACGCGCTCACCAAGCCCGCCGAGATCAACCGGATGTTCACCTCGGGCGGCGTGTTCCCGGCCCTCACCGCCGCCTACGCCGACCCCATGTTCGCCGCGCCCAACGCCTTCTACGGCGGCCAGAGCGCGCTCAAGTCGTTCGTCGACTCGCTCGGCGCCGGATCCGGCGCGACCAACTTCACCGGCGACTACGCCCGCGCCCTCAAGCTGGCCAGCGACGCGCAGAGCCAGGTGCTGCTCAAGGGCGCCGACCCGGCCTCCGCCCTCAAGGACGCCGCCCGGCAACTCGCCCAGCAGACCGGCCGGCAGCTGGCGGCCTGACCACGATGGCCCTCGCCCCTCCTCCCGGCCCCACCCGCGCCGCCGGCGCCGCCGGCGCCGCCGCACCGGCCGCCGTGCCGCCGGCCGGCCGGCGCCGCCCCGCCCGGCGCCGGCAGTTGACCCGGCACTCCGTCCCCTACCTGCTGATCATGCCCGCCGTCCTCGGCTTCGCCGTGTTCAAGGCCTACCCCGTCGCCGACTCGCTCCTGATCAGCTTCACCACCGGCAACGACGCCGACAGCCACTTCGCCGGCCTCGCCAACTACCGTCGCCTGCTGGCCGATCCACTCTTCTGGACCGCGCTCAGGAACACCGGCCTGATCCTGGCCGTCCAGGTGCCGCTGATGCTCGGCCTCGCCCTGCTGGTCGCGCTCGGCCTGAACTCCACCAAGGTCCGGCTGCGCGCGCTGTGGCGGCTCGGCGTCTTCGTCCCCTCGCTCACCGGCCTGGTCGCCGCCGGCGTGATGTTCTCGGTGATCCTCAACCGCGACGCCGGACTGCTGAACTGGGTCCTGTCCCTGTTCGGCGTCGACCGGGTGAACTGGCTCGGCAGCCCGGTCTGGGCCCGGGTCGGCGTGGTCCTGGTGATCACCTGGCACTACACCGGCTACAACGCGGTGATGTACCTGGCCGGCCTGCAGGGCATCCCCACCGAGCTGTACGAGGCCGCCATGGTCGACGGCGCGGGCCCGGTCCGCCGGTTCACCGCGATCACCCTGCCCCAGCTGCGGCCGATCCTGCTGCTGACCGTGGTGCTCTCCACCATCGGCACGCTCCAGCTCTTCGACGAGCCGTACGTGCTCACCGGCGGCGGCCCCGACAACGCCACCCTGACGGTCACCATGTACCTGTACGACAACGGCTTCAAGTACTTCGACTTCGGCTACGCCTCCGCCCTCGCCTACGCGCTCGCGCTCCTGGTGTCCGTGCTCGGCATCGTGCAGGTCCGCCTGATGGGAGAGCGCCGGTGAAGGCCCGCGGCCCGCTGCTGACCCTGCTGCTCGCCGGCGCCTTCGGGCTCTGCGTCGGCCCGTTCTACTGGCTCGCCGTGGCGGCCACCCAGGACGACAAGGACGTGTTCTCCTGGCCGCCCGCCCTGCTGCCCGGCGGCCACCTGATGGAGAACCTGCGCGGCCTCCAGGAGTCCGTCGGCCTGACCCGGGTGCTGCTCAACACGCTGGTGGTGGCCGGCGTGCAGACCGTCGGCGCGGTCACCGTGTCGGTCCTGGCCGGGTACGCCTTCGCCAAGTTCGAGTTCCGCGGGCGCAACCTGTTCTTCGTCCTGCTGCTCAGCACCCTGGTGGTCCCGGACACCGTGATGCTGATCCCGATCTTCAAGATGATGATGACGTTCGGGCTGATCGACTCCTACCAGTCCGTCATCCTGCCCGGCCTGGTCACCCCGTTCGGCATCTTCCTGATGCGGCAGTCGCTGCGCTCGATGCCCGACGAACTGCTGGACGCCGCCCGGGTGGACGGCGCCGGCGAGCTGCGGGTGCTGCGGCAGATCGTCATCCCGGTGAACCGGCCGGTGATCGCGGCGCTCGCGCTGTTCGTCTTCCTCGGCGGCTGGAACCAGTTCGTCTGGCCGCTGATCGCCCTGCGCAGCCCCGAGATGTACACCCTGCCGGTCGCCACCGCGACCCTCCAGGGCCTGTCCACCACCAACTACGCGCAGGTCCTGCTCGCCGGCGCGATCGCGGCCGTCCCCGTGATGGCCCTCTTCCTCGTCCTGCAACGCCAGTTCATCTCCGGCCTGCTGGCCGGGGCCACCAAGGAGTGACCGCCGTGACCACCGCAGCACACCCCGCCGACGAGCGGCCCGACGAGCGGCCCGACGAGCGGCCCGACGAGCCGGACGCCACCGAGGCACAGCCCGTCCCGGCCTGGCGGCCCAACACACCCGCCGGCCCCGCCCCCGCCACCGTCCGCCACCTCCGGCTCGCCACCGGCCTGGTGCACCGCACCGGCGCCCCGCTCACCGTTCACCTCACCGTGCTCGGCGCCGACCGCGCGGACACCGAGGTCACGGCGGCCGGGGACGGTGTCGTGCTGGTCGAGGTCCGGGTGCCGGTCGCGGCGACCGTCCGCGCCGAGTGGCGGGTCCCGTGCGCCGGGGCCACCGCCTACTGGACCCCGGACACCAACGCCTCCCGCTGGCTGCCGCCGTCCTGGATCGCCCCCCGCACCGTCTCGCTCGCCTTCGGTGCCCCCGTCGCCAGCCTGGTCGGCCCGGACGACCGCGCGCTGTGCACCGCCGCGGCCGGCGGCAGCGGCGAGCCGGTGCGGGTCGGCGCCGGGGTGGTCGAGGAGAGCGGGGAGTTCGCCTTCACCGTCGAGCAGGACCTCACCCCGGACGGCCCGCCGCTGCGGCTGCGGATCGACCTCGGCGGCGGCCACTTCGCCACCACCCTGCGGGACGTGACCGCCTGGTGGGCCGAGGGCCTGAGCCACCCCGGCATCGCACCCGCCGCCCGGCTGCCCGCCTACTCCACCTGGTACAGCCTGCACCAGAACGTGGACGCGGTCGCCGTCGAACGCCAGGCCGCGCTCGCCGCCGACCTCGGCTGCGCGAGCATCATCGTCGACGACGGGTGGCAGACCACCGACCGCACCCGGGGCTACGGCCACTGCGGCGACTGGGACGCCAACCCGGCCGCCTTCCCCGACCCGGCGGCGCACGTCGCCGAGGTCCACCGGCACGGCCTGGCCTACCTGCTCTGGTACGCGCTGCCGTTCATCGGCCGGCACAACGCGGCCTGGAGCCGCTTCGAGAAGCTGATCCTGCGTGAGGAGCCGCACCTGGACGCGGCCGTGCTCGACCCCCGCCACCCGGAGGTCCGCGCCTACCTGATCGACCAGGTTTCCCGGTCCGTCGAGCAGTGGGGGATGGACGGCGTCAAGCTCGACTTCATCGACCGGTTCGCCGTCGCCGACCCGCCGCCCGCCCCGGCCGGCGCCGACCACGCCACCGTCCACGAGGGCCTGCGCCGGCTGCTCGCCGACCTCGACGCCCGCCTGCGCCGCACCCGGCCGGACGTGATCGTCGAGCACCGCCAGCCGTACGTCGGGCCGGGCCTGTGGCCGTACGCGACCATGGTCCGGGCCACCGACTGCCCGCTCAGCCCGGCCGAGAACCGCCAGCGCACGGTCGACTGCCGGCTCACCGCCGGCCCGATCGCCGTGCACGCCGACATGATCATGTGGCACGCCGCCGAGACGCCCGAGGCGGTCGCCGTCCACCTGATCAACGCGCTGTTCTCGGTGCCGCAGATCTCCGTCGACCTCGGCGCCCTGGACCCGGGGCAGCTCGCCGTCCTGCGGTTCTGGCTCGGCGTCTTCCGGCGCCACGCCGAGGTGCTCCAGCTCGGGGCGCTCGAACCCGCCCGGCCGGACCTCGGCTACCCGCTGGTCCGCGCCCACGACGGCCGCACCACCGTGGTCGCCCGCTACGCGCCGCTGCCCGTCGAGCTGCCCGCGCGGGACACCGCCGGCGGCCCGCAGACCCTGCTGGTCGCCAACGCGGACCGCGACCCGCTGGTGCTGCTCACCGCAGCCCGACCGGAACGGGCCCTCGCCCGCGTCCAGGACTGCCGTGGTGAGATCCTGTCCGAGACCGTGCTCGACCTCGCGGCCGGGGTGAACCCGGTGACCGTCCCCACCGGCGGCCTGCTGACCCTCACCCGCGAGCACTGACCCCGGGGGCGGGGGCGGCCGCCCGCCGCCCCCGGCCCGCCGACCACCGCCAGCAGAGGAACGATGACCGCTCGACAGGTGACCATCGAGGACGTCGCCCGCGCCGCCGGGGTCTCCCGGCAGACCGTCTCGAACGCCCTCAACGCACCCCAGCGGCTGCGCGCCAGCACCCTCGCCCGGGTCACCGCCGCCATCGACGAACTCGGCTACCAGCCCGACCAGTCCGCGCGCAGCCTGCGCACCGGCACCCGGAAGGTGATCGGCTACCCCGCCCCGGCGGACAACCCCGCCGACCCCAACCCGCTGATGGGGGGCTTCCTGCAGGCCCTGGTCACCGCCGCCGACGCGGTCGGCCACCGGGTCCTGCTGTTCCGCTCGGACCCGGGACAGGGCGCCGCCGCCGTCGCCCGCTCCTTCCACGGCCTCATCGCGGGCCGCCAGGTGGACGGCTTCGTGCTCTCCGACGTGGTGCACGACGACCCCCGGGTGGACGTGCTCACCGAGGCCGGATTCCCGTTCGCCGCCTTCGGCCGCACCGCCCCCGGCCGCCCGCAGAACTGGGTGGACATCGACTCCACCGCCGCCACCGCCGCGCTGGTCGACCTCCTGGTCGGGCAGGGCCACCGCCGGATCTGCTACCTCAACTCCGCGGCCTCGCTGCCCTGGCTCGCCGACCGCCGGGCGGGCTTCCTGCGGGCGGTGGCCGGGGTGCCCGACGGCGGGTTCGAGGTCGGCGTCCCCGACGACGACCCGGCCGCCCTCACCCGGGCCGTCCGGCGCCTGCTCACCGGCCCCGACCGCCCGACCGCCCTGGTCTGCGCCAGCGACTGGCTCGCCCTGACCGCGTACCAGGCGGTGCGCGCCGCCGGGCTGGTGGTCGGCGACGACGTCGCCGTCACCGGCTTCAACGACATCCCGCTGTGCACCCTGCTGCAACCCGCGCTGACCAGCGTGCGGCTGCCGCTCGCCGCCATCGCCCACCACCTGGTCGACCGGCTGATCACCGCCGTCGAGGACCCGGCCGCCGCCCCGGCGAGCGGGCTGCTGCTGCCCGCCGAGCCGGTCCTGCGCGGCAGTTCGCCCCAGCGGTAGCGGCCCTCGACGGCCTGCCCTGGCCTGACCCGCCCTGGCCTGGCCCGCTTGGGTCAGGCCAGGGCGGCTGCCTTGCGCAGCAGCACCGAGCGCTCGGGCAGGTTGCGGCAGAGCCGGGCGGCGAGCTCCAGCTCGGCCCGCGCCTCGACCGTCCGGCCGAGCCGGACCAGCAGCTCCCCGCGCACGGTCGGCAGCAGGTGCGAGCCCGACAGGCGTCCGCCGACGGCCAGTTCGTCCACCAGCGCGAGCGCCTCCAGCGGATCGCCCGCCATCGCCACCGCCACCGCGCGGTTGAGCTCCACCACCGGCGAGGGAGCCACCCGGCCGAGCGCCTCGTACAGCAGCACGATCCGCTCCCAGTCGGTCTCCGGCACCGAGGGCGCGCCGGCGTGGCAGGCGGCGATCGCGGCCTGCAGGCCGTACGGGCCGAGACCCCGCCCGAGCGCGGCGGCCCGGCCGAGCGCGGCCAGCCCGCGGCGGATCGCCGACCGGTCCCAGCGGCGCCGGTCCTGGTCCTCCAGCAGCACCGGCTCGCCGTCCGGCCCGGTCCGGGCGGGGAAGCGCGCCGCGGTCAGCTCGCACAGCGCGAGCAGCCCGTACACCTCCGGCTCGTCGGGCAGCAGCGCGGAGAGCATCCGGGCCAGCCGGATCGCCTCGTACCCGAGGTCGGCCCGGAGCAGCTGCTCCCCGGTGGTGGCCGTCGCGCCCTCGGTGAAGATCACGTAGAGCACGCTCAGGACACCGCCGAGCCGCTCGCGGCGCTGGTCGGCCGGTGGCAGCTCGAACGGCACCCCGGCGGCCGCGATGGTCTTCTTCGCCCGGGTGATCCGGGCCTGCACCGTCGGCACCGGCACCAGGAACGCGCGGGCGATCTCCTCGCTGGACAGGCCGCCGACGGCGCGCAGCGTGAGCGCCACCCGGGCCTCGGGGGAGAGTACCGGGTGGCAGGCCACGAACATCAGCGCCAGGACGTCGTCCTCCACCCGGTCCGGGTCCCACGGGAGGTCGTTCGCGCGCTCCGGCGGCTCGGCCGCGCCCGAGCTGGCCCCGCCCTCGGTGAGGCGGCCGGCCAGCTGGGCGTACCGCTCGTCCAGCGCGGACCGGCGGCGGAACTGGTCGATCGCCCGCCGCCGGGCGGTCGACAGCAGCCAGCCCACCGGGCTGGCCGGGGCGCCGTCCCGGGCCCAGGCGACCAGCGCCTCGGCCACCGCCTCCTGGGCCACGTCCTCGGCGAGGGCGAAGTCCCCGGTGTAGCGGGCCAGCGCGCCGACGATCCGGGCCGACTCGATCCGCCAGACGGCCTCGACGGCCCGGCGCGCCTGCTCGGCGCCCGCCGGGCCGTCGCTGCCGCCGGGGGCGGTCAGAGCTGGCCCGTCCGCTCGCGCCACGCCCGCTCCTTGATGATCCACTCGTTGTCCTGGGGGAACTCGTCGATCCCCGGCACCCGCCGGACCTCGCACTTCGACCCGCTGATCGCCGGCAGCCGCTTGGCCCACTCGATCGCCTCCTCCTTCGAGGCCACGTCGATCAGGTAGAAGCCGCCGAACAGCTCCTTGGTCTCGCCGTACGGCCCGTCGGTGACCACCGGCTGCTCGGAACCGTAGTCCACCACGACGCCCTTGGACGGGTCGTCCAGGCCCTCGGCGGCCACCAGCACCCCGGCGCGGATCAGCTCGTCGTTGAAGCGGCCGATGGTCTCGAGCATCTCCTCGAAGGGGGTCTCCATCATCTTCGCCATCGACTCGTCCGTGCCACGCATGATCAGCATGTACTTCGCCATCACCGGTCTCCTCGTTCGGGGGGTCGCTTCCCGACCCTCTCTATCCCAGGTCGAACGGCGCGGCCAGGGATCGACACGGAGGACGGACCGGGACCGAAATTCTTTCTGCCCGGTGTTCGTGCATGCGCGGCCGGCAGCCGGGGCCGGGGATCAGGGCCTGCCGCCGGGGGTGTCCGGCGCCGGTGCGGTGCGGCGGACGGCGACCATCGCGACGTCGTCGGCGAGGCGGGCGCCGACGTGGCGGCGCAGATCGGTGTGGACGGCGTCGAGCAGTTCGGCGGGCGCCAGCGCGTGCCAGCGGCCCAGGCGTTCGGTGAGCGGGTAGAACCGGCCGGTGCGGTCGCGGGCCTCGACGACACCGTCGGTGTAGAGCAGCAGGGTGCTGCCGGGCGGGAAGTCGAAGGCGTCGGCCGGGGGCCGGGCACCGGTCAGGTCGCCGAGGCCGAGCGGCGGGGCGGCGGTGGCCGGGTCGAGCGGGCGCACCGCGCCGGCGTGCAGCAGCAGCGGCGGCGGGTGGCCGAGGTTGGCCACCAGCACCTCCCGGCCGTCCTCGGCCGGCAGGTCGAGCAGCACGGCGGTGACGAAGTCGCCGAGGTCGGCGCCCCGCCCGGCCTCGGCGGCCCGCTCCAGGAGGTCCTGGCGCAGGCTCTCCTCGACCTCGGTGACCAGGTTGGCCAGGTGCACCTGGTGCCGGGCGGCCCGGCGGAAGGCGCCCAGCACCTGCCCGGCGGTCTCCACCGCCGCCAGGCCCTTGCCCTGGGCGTCGCCGAGCAGGAGCCGGACCTTGCCGTGGGCGACGGTGGCGGCGTAGAGGTCTCCGCCGACCGAGGACTCCTCGTCGGCGGTCAGGTAGAGGCTGGCCAGGTCGAGCGGGCCGATCCGGTCCGGCGGCGGGCGCAGCAGGGTGTGCTGGAGCACCCCGACCGCCGACCGGGAGCGGGCCAGCTGCCGCTCCCGCCGCTGCCGGACCGCGGCGGCGACCAGCGAGGCGACGCTGATCAGCAGGATGGTGGCGAGCTGGACGGGGAAGTTCGGCGACCCCAGCTGCCCGTTGGCGTGCCCGGAGAGGATCACGCACGGGAACATCACGGCGATCACCACGGCCACCCCGGCCGGGCTGCAGAAGGCGGCCGACAGCGGCGGCGCGGCCACCATCAGCGGCCCGAACCGGATGTTCGGCGGGGTCAGCTCGTCGACCACCAGCAGCGCGACCGGCAGCGCGGCCATCGCCGCCACCTGGAACCAGGGCTGCCGCCACCGGCCCGACCGCCTGATCCGCGCAGCGATGCCGGGTGCCACCCTGTCCCACCTCCCGCAATCCCGCCTGCCCCGTGCCTGCTCCCAGCTTCGCGTACCGGGCCGCCGGTGGCCGCCCGGGACCCGCGGGCGGAGGCCGGCGCCGGTCGGGCGCTCGCCCGGCGCCGGGGTGCGGGGCGCGCCGGCCGCCCGCATCCTGGCACTGCGCCGCCCCGTACCGCGGGAGCGCGGCGCACCGCACCCGTACGAGCGTGTGAGTCAGGAGAGCTCCGATGGCCAAGCCCGACGCAGTCTTCGTCTTCATCGGCACCTACCCGAGCGAGGCCGCGGCGCGAGCCGACTACGGCGTGCTGAAGGACCTGCACGCCGCCGGTGCCGTCGGGAGCTACGACGCCGCCGTGGTCACCAAGGACGACACCGGGAAGGTGCACGTCGACAAGGACGAGACGGCCACCCGGCACGGCGCGTGGGGCGGCGCGGCGGCGGGTGCGGTGGTCGGCCTGCTGTTCCCGCCGGCGCTGATCGGGACGGCCGCCGTGGGTGCCGCGGTCGGCGGCCTGGGCGGTCACCTGTGGCGCGGGATGTCGCGGGCGGACGTCAAGGAGTTCGGCGAGATCATCGACGACGGCCAGGCCGCCCTGGTCGTGGTCGGGGCGAGCACGATCGCCCAGGCGGTGGAGAAGGCCGAGCTCAAGGCCGCGAAGCGGATCGCCAAGGAGCTCGACGTGAGCACGGGTGACCTGGACAAGGCCGTCCGGCAGGCTGCGGGCGAGGTCGCCTGAGGCCGCCCGTCCGGCCCAACTCGGCCAGCCGCAAGGGATCATGAAGGCCCGGCCCGCTCGGCGCGCGTGATCCGGCGGGAGCTGGTGTGCTGGTGGGCGGGGGCGTGATCGACCGCGTATCCGTCGCGTATCCGGGAGAGTTGCTGATGAGCACCTATCGAGCGGCGCAGATCGCCGCACTGGGCAGTCCGTTCGAGATCGTCGAGCGGGAGGTCCCGCGACCGGGGCCCGGCCATGTGCGGATCGCGGTGGAGGCCTGCGGCGTCTGCCACAGCGACGCGGCCTTCGTGGGCGCCCTGCTGCCCGGCGTCCGGTTCCCGCTGGTCGCCGGGCACGAGGCGGCCGGGCGGATCGAGGAGCTGGGCGAGGGCGCCGCCCAGCGCGGCTGGCAGGTGGGCGACCGGGTGGCGGTGGGCTGGTTCGGCGGGAGCTGCGGCCACTGCCCGCCCTGCCGGCAGGGCGACTTCGTGGTCTGCCAGAACCTCAAGGTCCCCGGCTGGGCCTACGACGGCGGCTACGCCGAGCAGATGATCGCACCCGCCGACGCGCTGGCCCGGATCCCCGAGGCGCTGTCGTCCGTCGAGGCGGCGCCGATGGGCTGCGCGGGCGTGACCACGTACAACGGCCTGCGGCGCAGCCCCGCCCGGCCCGGCGACCTGGTCGCCGTGCTCGGCCTCGGCGGACTCGGCCACCTCGGGGTGCAGTTCGCGAACGCGATGGGCTTCGAGACCGTGGCGATCGCCCGCGGCGGCGCGAAGGCCGAGCTCGCCGAGCGGCTCGGCGCGCACCACTACATCGACAGCACGGCCGGCACGCCCGTCGCGGACGCCCTGCAGTCGCTCGGCGGCGCCCGGGTCGTGCTGGCCACCGCCGCCAACTCGGACGCCATCACGGCCACCGTGGAGGGCCTGCGCCCGCGCGGCGAGGTGGTGGTCATCGGCGCCGACGCCACCCCGCTCGGGATCGCCCCGAACCAGCTGCTGTTCAGCGCCCGGGTCATCCGCGGCCACCCCTCGGGCACCGCCCAGGACGTCCAGGACACGCTGGCGTTCAGCGTCCTGAAGGGGATCCGTCCGATGGTGGAGACGGTGCCGCTGGCGCAGACCGGGGAGGCGTACGACCGGATGATGGCCGGCGCCGCCCGCTTCCGGATGGTCGTCACCACCGGCTGAGCCGTCCGGTGCCCAGTCGCGAGGTACCCGCCGTGGCCACGCTCGTCTCCGTCAACGTGGGTCTGCCCGCCGAGGTCTCCTGGCGGGGCCGGACCGTGCGCACCGGCATCTGGAAGCGCCCGGTCACCGGCCCCCGGATGGTCCGGCGGCTGAACGTCGACGGGGACGGGCAGGGCGACCTGGGGGGCCACGGCGGCGAGCACCGCGCCGTCATGGTCTACCAGACCCAGTCCTACCGGTACTGGGAGCGGGTGCTCGGCCGCACCGACCTCGAACCGGGTGGGTTCGGCGAGAACTTCACCGTGGACGGGCTGGCGGACGACGAGGTCCGGATCGGTGACCGCTACCGGATCGGCCGGGCCGAGTTCGAGGTCAGCGCGCCCCGGGTGACCTGCTACCGGGTCGGCCTGCGGCTGGACGAGCCCGCGATGCCGGCCCTGCTGGTCTCCCACCGGCGCCCCGGCTTCTACCTGCGGGTGCTCACCGAGGGCGAGGTCGAGGCGGGCGACGAGATCGTCAAGCTGCGCTCCGGCCCGGACGGGATGACCGTGGCCGAGGTCGACGCGCTGCTGTACCTGCCCGGCCACCCCCGCGAGCGCCTGGTCCGGGCCCTGGAGGTGCCCGCGCTCAGCCCCGGGTGGCAGGGCTCGTTCCGGGCCCTGCGGGATCAGGAGGGGAAGGACGGCACCGGGCGTGCGGGCAACGCGGGGCTGGGCCCGCCCCCCGAACCGCCGCCCGCCTGGCCCGGCTACCGCCCGCTGACCGTCACCCGGGTGCGCCAGGAGAGCCGGAGCATCTTCTCGCTCCGGCTGGCCGCCCCCGACGGGACCCCGCTGCCCGCCGCCCTCCCGGGCCAGTACCTCACCCTCCGGCTGCACCCGGGCCCGGACGGCCCGCCGCTGGCCCGCAGCTACTCGCTGTCCGGCCCACCGGGCGCCCCGACGTACCGGATCGCCGTCAAACGCGAACCCTCGGGCGCCGCCAGCGGCTGGCTGCACGCCCACGCCGCGCCGGGCGGCAGCCTCGAGGTCGCCGCCCCGCGCGGCAGCTTCACGCTGGCCGACGGCCCGGGGCCGGTGGTGCTGCTCTCGGCGGGCGTCGGGGTCACCCCGGTCCTGGCGATGCTGCACGCGCTCGCCGAGGCCCGGTCCGCCCGGCCGGTGTGGTGGCTGCACGGCGCGCGCGACGGCGCGGACCACGCCTTTGCCGCCGAGGCCCGGGCGCTGCTGGCTCGGCTCCCCGACGGGCACGCCCGGATCTGCTACAGCCGTGCCCGGCCCGAGGACCGGCCGGGCAACGACTACACCGACCCCGGCCGGCTCTCCGCGGATCTGCTCGGCCGCCTCACCCTGCCCGCCGACGCCGACGCCTACCTGTGCGGACCGGCCGCCTTCCAGCTCGAACTGACCGCCGCCCTCACCGGGTACGGGCTGCGCCCCGAGCGGATCCACGCCGAGACCTTCGGCGCGGCGGCGGCGCTGACCCCCGGCATCGCCCCCGCGGCCGCCCGGCCGCCGCACCCGCCGCCCGGCGACCCCGGCCCGGGGCCCGCCGTCTCCTTCGCCCGCAGCGGGGTCACCGCCGCCTGGGACCCGCGGTGGGCGAGCCTGCTCGACCTCGCGGAGGCCTGCGACGTACCCGTGCGCTGGTCCTGCCGGACCGGCGTCTGCCACACCTGCGAGACCGCGCTGCTGGCGGGCCGCGTCCGCCACGAGCCGGCGCCGCTGGACCCGCCGGCCGGGGGCATCGCGCTGATCTGCTGCGCCCGGCCGGACTCGGAGATCACCCTGGACCTGTGAACGGGCCGGTCGGCGCCGGGCCGGACCGGTGGGAAGGAATGATCTCCGCCGCCTGCACGTTGGCGCTACCAGACACGATGTAGGGAGGACCTGGTGGCCGTGCAGACTCAGAAGGCTGTCCTGGCGGGTGGGTGTTTTTGGGGCGTTCAGGCGCTCGTCCGGCGGCAGCCCGGAGTGATCGCGACGAGGGTGGGCTACAGCGGCGGTGACGTCCCGAACGCCACGTACCGCAACCACGGCACCCACGCCGAGGCGATCGAGATCACCTTCGACCCCGCGGTGACGGATTTCCGAACCATCCTGGAGTTCTTCTTCCAGATCCACGACCCGAGCACGGTGAACCGGCAGGGCAACGACGTCGGCACCAGCTACCGGTCCGCGATCTTCTACCAGGACGACGAGCAGAAGCGGATCGCCGAGGACACCATCGCGGACGTGGACGCCTCCGGCATCTGGCCCGGCAAGGTCGTCACCGAAGTGGCCCCCGTGGGCCCGTTCTGGGAGGCCGAGCCCGAGCACCAGGACTACCTGGAGCGCTACCCGGACGGCTACACCTGCCACTTCGTGCGCCCCGGCTGGAAGCTCCCGCGCCGCGAGACCGGAACGCCGGAGGGCGTCCGCTGACCCGTTGAGGCAGGCCGGCCCGCGCTGAACGGTCGGCCCCACCACGCGCGACCCACCGATGGGCCGGTACCGGGACAACCGGTGCCGGCCCATCGTCGCCCGTGCGCCCCGAGCCGCGGGGACGGCCGGCCTCGTCGACGGCTCCGCAGCGTGCGGCGGGGGAGGCGCGGACGCGGGCTGTGGAACCCTCGTCTATCGTCTGAGCGATCATGTGGCGAACCCTGCCGCGTGCGAACCTCCGGGGAGATCTGCGCGTGAAGCCGTCGTCCAAGGTCCCGAGCGCCTGCGATCCGAGGCTGCTGGCGACGGGCACGCAGGTGTTGCTGTTCGCACAGGCCGTCGAGCAGGCCGTGCTCGGGGTGACCGACGGGAGCGGGTCCCAGGTCTACATGGCGACGGGGATGTGGACCATGCCCTTGTTCCTCGGGACCGTCGTGGTGTTCCTCGGCTGGTTCCGGCGG
Organism: Kitasatospora sp. NPDC094015; assembly: GCF_040304075.1. NCBI lineage: Bacteria > Bacillati > Actinomycetota > Actinomycetes > Kitasatosporales > Streptomycetaceae > Kitasatospora > Kitasatospora sp. NPDC094015. The sequence goes on along the minus strand of NZ_JBEOUL010000010.1, from coordinate 94,723 downwards.
TGCCGGCTGAACGCCGAGCTCTTCGCCCCGAAGACTCACACCTACGCGCCGGGACGCGCGCTCGGTGTGTGGTTCGTACCGGTCGTGATGTGGTGGGCACCGCGCAGAGCCGTCCTCGACATCGCACGGGCAAGCCGCCCGGACGGCTCGACCTGGCTCGTCAACGCCTGGTGGGCAGCCTGGATCGCGAAGTCCGTCGCGATTCCGCTCTACATGGCGGTCGACCTGGAAGGCAGCCCGAACCAGCCCTGGATCGCCGCGGTCCAGGTCCTCGCGTGCATCCTCGCCATCGCCATGGTCCAGCAGGTCACCGCCGGCCAGTCATCAAGGATCGGGCGAACCGGTCGACAAGCTGCTCCGGCCGTCTGAGGCTCCTGTCCTCCGGGGCGCCCGAGACCGTGTGTTGGCGTTCCTATGATCGGTGGTGTCCTGGTTCGAGTCTTTCGAGGAGCACTGGATGCGCCACGCTGATTCCGTGTACGCCGCTCGGCTCACCTCCCACCGGAGCGTGGCTGCCCGCCTGTCCCGGCTGAGTGACAGCCAGGCCGGCGAAATCCTGGCGTCGGCCTCGGCGATCGGGGCCGGCATCGGCGGCAGGTGTGCGGAGCTGGACCTCGGCGGTACACGGATCTTCGTCAAGCGGGTGCCGCTGACAGACATCGAGACGCGGCCGTCGGGTGTCCGGTCGACGGCGAACCTCTTCGGCCTGCCGCTGTTCTACCAGTACGGGGTAGGCTCGGCCGGTTTCGGTGCCTGGCGGGAACTGGCCGCACACACCATGACCACCAGCTGGGTTCTGACCGGGGAGTACGAGGGTTTCCCGCTGATGTACCACTGGCGCGTCCTGCCCGATTCTCCTCCCGAGGGCTTCGCGGACGAGTTCGGGGGCATCGACGGAGCGGTCGCGTACTGGGAGGGCTCACCGGCCGTCCGTGCACGGCTGGAGGCCATCGGCCGGTCTTCCTGCAGCCTGGTGCTGTTCCTGGAGCACATTCCGCAGACGCTCGGTGAATGGCTGCACGGGTGTCCGCAGACCGTGCCGTCGGCCGACACCGACTGCTCGTACTCGTGGGTGGAGGCTGCCCTGGCGCGTGGAACGGCGTTCATGCGCTCTCGCGGGCTGGTGCATTTCGACGCCCACTTCCGCAACCTCCTGACCGACGGCCGGCTGGTCTACTTCGCAGATTTCGGGCTGGCTCTGAGCTCGGACTTCGAGCTCGCAGCAGCCGAGCGGCAGTTCCTCTCGGACCACCTCGCCTACGACCGCCACTACACCGCCGGCCACCTGGTCCACAGTCTTGTCCACCGCCTCCCGGGCGGTACGGACCCGGACACGCTCCTGCGGGAATGGATCGAAGGCCGCCGCCCTGACGGCGTTCAGCCTGGGATCGCCGCGATCATCGAGCGCCATGCCCGAACCACTGTTCTCCTGGACAAGTTCCACCGTCGACTGCTGTCCGAGACCAAGTGGGCGCCGTTCCCGGCCACCGAACTCAACAGTGCCGCAGGGATGGCGAGGTAGCTCATCGCTGCCAAGGCCGACGGGGGACATTCCAGCCCTACGCGGTGGGTGCTGTCCCGGGGTTTGCCGCGGCGCCGGCGGTGCGGGTGAGGCGGCGGAGTACGAGGGCGATGGCGCTCCCGTGCAGCGGGTCGTGTCGTGGCCGGATCGGACACGCGCTCCGGCCGATCGGACCCACTGGTCAGGTGCCGGTGCCGCCGGTCGGGTAGGGGTGGTGGTGGGAGTGGTCGCCGGCTTCCCAGGCCTCGCGCAGGCCGGGGGCGGCGAGGTCCCAGTCCGGGCGGCAGGTGCGGGTGACCTCGCGCAGGTCGCGCCAGAGGTCGGCGACGGACGGGCGGCCCCAGAACCAGTAGCCGTTGTAGACGCTGTGGATCACCAGGCCCGGTGCGAGCACCAGGGTGTGCGGGATCATCGGGTCGTGGTGCGGGTCGGTGTACTCCTGGATGTCCAGGTCCTTCTGCACCTTGCGGCCCGGGTCGGACAGGAAGGTCCACTGCGCGCCCACGGCGGCCCGGAACTCGCCGACGGTCAGGATGTTGTCGGTCGCGATGGTCACGATCCGGGTGTACGCCACCGCGACCTCCGCCTGGTGCGCAGCCAGTTCCAGGTGCTGCTGGTGGTCCTTCGGGCAGTAGTGACCGCGCGAGAGGATCAGGATCATCGGATCGATCCCCTGCAGCTCGCTCAGCGTGCGGCGGGTCTTGGTGTGGTCGGTCAGCTGGTAGTCGGGAAAGACCCCGCCGGGCACGATGTCAGCGCGCACAGGACTGCTCCTCGGTCGATGATCGGTCGCTCTCGGTGGCGTTCGGTGGGCCGCCCGTGGTCAGCGGCCGGGCAGCCGCTCGGTGATCTCCTGCAGCACCCAGCCGTTGCCGTCCGGGTCGGCGAACGAGGCGAACGACCCGTAGCTGCTGCGCTCCGGGTCGGGGCCCGGCACCCGGCCCGCCGTCCCGGCCCGGTGGAAGACCCCGCCGGCGTCGTGGAACACCTCGCCGACCTCGACCCCGCGCCCGACCAGCTCCGCCCGCGCCGCCTCGATGTCCGTCACCACCAGGTGCAGCCCCTCGGCGGAACCGGGCCGGGCCGAGCTGAGCCCGGTCCCGAAGATCACCGAACAGGCCGAGCCCGGCGGGGTCAGCTGGACCACGCGGAAGTCCTCGCCGGAGGCGACATCGGCGTCCAGCCGCCAGCCCAGCCCCTGGTAGAAGCCCTTGGCCCGGTCGACATCGGTCACCGGCACCACCACGACCTCGAGCTTCATCTCCATGACCTGCTCGCCTCCTCCTGGCTCGACGGCGGCCGCCTCGGCGGTCCACGCGCGGGCCTTGCGGCCACGGACCGAGCATCGGCCACCCCACGGCGGCGGGCAACCGGGCGGCGCCGCCCTGCGGGACGGTCGGCACCGGCGGAATCCGGACGCCCGGGCGCCGCCGCACTCCGTACACTGCGGGCGACCGGGGGACGCGGACGGGGAGGGGACGGCATGGGTGGGCCGCAGGTGTCGAGCGGCGCCGAGCTGCCGGCGCGCCGGGCCGCGGGCGAGGTGTCGGCCGAACGGTGGGCCGCGCTGCACCCGCTGATCCTGCGGTTCCCCGGCACGCTGCCGGAGCTGCTGGACGGCGCGGACCGGCAGGCCGCCGGGGTACGGGGGCTGGACCCGTGATCGCGCCGCCGAGCGGCTCGACGTGGTCGAGGGCCTGGTGCTCCGGTACTGGCGGGAGGACCTGACGGCCGGGCAGCGGCTCGCCCCGTGGGTCCGGCGACCCCCCGGCCGCCCGGCCGCCCGGCCACGGGGCTCAACGGATGCGGGACCGGGGACGAGGTGGGAGGCTGGCGGACAGGTCCGCGAGGGTAGCCGGGAGGGCTGAGGTGTCCGGATGGCGTCCGTGACCGCCGGTCGGCACAGCGGCGGCCCGCCGGTACGGCCGGGGGCGCCGTGACCCGGGCCCTGCTGGTGCTCGCCGCCGGCGCCGCCAACGCCTTCGGCTTCCTCGCCCTCGGCGGCGTCTTCACCAGCGTCGTCACCGCGAACTCCGCCGTGCTGGGCCTGAGTCTGGGCACCGCCCACCTCGGCGCCGCGCGGCTGGCCGGACTCGCCCTGCTGGGCTACCTGCTGGGGGCCGTCACGGGCAGTGCGGTGACGGCCGGCCGGGGCCGGCTCCCGGCACGCGGCCTGCCCGGCGGCCTGGCGGTCGAGGCGCTGGCGCTGTGGCTGGTGACGGCCGGCTGGCTGGCCTGGGACGCCCACCCCGACGCCGGCCGGCGCGCGGCCCTGCTCCTGCTCACGGCGGCCGCGATGGGCTGCCAGAACGGCAGCGTCCGAGTGGCGGCGGGCACCGGCGTCACCACGTCCTTCCTGACGGGCGCGGTCACCTCCGCGGTCGCCGCACTGGTGACCCGCGGCCGGGGAGCCGCGCGCGACTCGGGCGTGGTGCTGCTCTTCATCGCGGGCGCGGCCGCCGGCGGCGCCACCTTCCGCTGGCTGCACCCGGTGGCCCCGCTGCTGCCCACCCTCCTGGTGACGGTGGCGTTCGCCACCGCCCGCGGGCGAGCACGGCAGGCGGTGACGGACACCGGGGGCTGACGGACCGCGGGCGCGGACGGCCGGCAGCGAACGGCGCGCTGAGCGGCTGACTGTCGGGGACCTTGGAGAGGGCCGTGCTCACCGGTCCGACGACGGTTTTGCAGGGCCCGTCCGGCCCGTTGGCGTCGGGGGTTCGACGCTCGTGGTCGATCCGTCCGGGAGGGCGCGAGCGTCCAGGCGTGGTACCACCGGCCGGTCGGGTGACCGGAGGGGGCGTCCCGCTGCGCCATGCCGGTGATTCCCCGGTGCTGTTCATGGCCTCGACCGTCGTTGGGACAGAGACCAAGTAGCTTATAAGGGTGGGAAGTTGAAGGCAGGATGAGGGGCTTCGGCCGGCGCCGTCGAGGGCCTCACCCCGGAGCGGACTGTGATCGGCTTGGTGCCGAACCGGGCGACGGGCCCGGCCGTCCCTTCGGAGCTGTCGTGCGACGTCTTTCCTCTCCCCGTGTCATTGCCTGGTCGATCGCCGGCGTGGTCGCCGGCTCGATCGGTGCGTTCAGCCTTCCGGCCCTCGCCAGTAGCCCGGCCACCCACCGGGCGGCCCCGGTCCAGGTGCTCGTCCTGGACTTCAGCGGTGGCGGTCTCCCGGACTCGTTCCCGGACACCTTCGGCGGCTCCGCGAAGCTCAAGAACACCGACAACGAGGTGGTCGGCGACGTCCAGGTCGCCTGCGCCAAGGAGCCCTCCGACTCTGCCGTCGCGGTCTGCTCCGGCTTCGTCGACATCGCGAGCGGCGACAACAAGGGCATGGTCTCCTTCACCACCCGCCTGCCGCTCAGCGCCGGCGCCGTGCCTCCGGTCAGCGGCGAGGGGGGCTTCGTCGGCGTCGTCACCGGCGGCACGAGGGTGTACGAGGGCATCACCGGCGAGGTCCGGATCAAGTGGACCGCCTCCAACGTCTACGCCCTGAACTTCGCCTGATCGCCGAACACCCGCCGCCGTGGTGCCCCGCTCGGCTCGGGCCGGGCACCACGGCCTCCGGGCCGCCGGGTGAACGGCCTCCCCGGCCCGCCGGGTGTCGGTGTGCCGCCGGGTGTCCGTGATGACCAGGTCGTCGTGCAGGGCAGCGGCGGCGCCGAGGCACTGCGCCGGGGCAGCTGCGGTGCGGATCGGATGCCGACAGCCGTCCGTACGCGGCGGTGCGACCGGGGCGGGCGGGGCGACTCAGCCCGACGTGGAGGCCTCCCGCTCCGGGGCCTCGGGGGTGCGGCGGGCGACCAGGCGGTAGGCGTTGGACAGGCCCGTCCGGCCCGCGACGGGGGCGATCAGGCGGTCGAGCAGGAAGGCCAGCAGCAGGGCCGGTGCGGCGGCCAGGAACAGCGCGCCGCGCAGCGCACGGCGCAGCCGGCCGGGCGGCGTGCCCGGGAGCCAGGGGGCGTCCTCGCGCGGGGCGAACGCGTCGAGCAGCAGCCAGCAGGCGGCGATCAGGTCCACCGGGTCGTGGGCCTCGCCGTGCTGCTCCCGCAGCACGGTGAAGCCGAGTTCGCCGAGCCGACGCCGGAGGTTGGCGGCGGGCACCAGGTTCAGGTGCTGGGGCTGGAGCCACGGCAGCCACCAGCGCCCGAGCAGCCGGGCGTAGCGGCACCGCGGGTCGGGGACCTCGATCAGCAGCAGGCCGCCGGGGCGCAGCGCTTCCCGGGCCGCCTCCAGTTCGCGCGCCGGGTCGGTGCTGTGCTCCAGGTAGTGGAACATGCTGACCACGTCGTAGCGGCCGGCCAGCCTGCCCGCGAGTTCCGGGAAGGAGCCGCGGTAGCCCTGGGCCAACCGGCCCTGCTGCTCGGCCAGTTCGACGCCCTCGCTGAGGTCGAGGCCGTCGAAGACGGTCCGCGGGAAGACCGCGCGGGCGCTCTCGCAGAAGTGGCCGTGCCCGGTGCCGACGTCCAGCCAGGTGCCGGGCGCGGCCTCGTACGGGGCCACCGAGCGGGCCCGGCCGCGGTAGACCGCGCTGCGGGTGCCGAACATCCCGGCCAACCGCTGCTCGCCGAGGCCGTCGTAGAAGTCCCGGTAGTAGAACTCCAGCCCGGCGCCGGTCAATCGGGGGTTCTGGAAGACGTGCCCGCAGTCCCGGCACTCGTCCAGCTCGAACCGTCCGGGCTTGTGCTGGAGCAGGTCGGTGGTGCGCAGCCGCGGGCGCAGCCCGGTGGAGCCGCACCACGGGCAGGTGGCGCGGCGCGGCTCGAAGAACCGGGCGGTCCCGGCGGCGAGGTCGGCCCGGTAGCCGGGGCGCAGCGCGGCGATCCGCCGCGCCCGTGCGGTACCGGTGTCCGTCCCGCCGCCGGTGGGGTGATCGGTGGTCATCGGGGCTCCCTCGCGGCGGTGGTGAGGAGGTGGTCGAGCGCGTCGGCGGCGGCGGTCGCTCCGCCGGCCGAGCGGAAGGCGGCGCCGATCCGGCCGGCCGCGGCGCGGTGCGCGGGGTCGTCCAGGACGGTGTCCACGGCGCGGCCGACCCGCTCCGCGGCGCTGCGCCCGAACCGGACCCGCACCCCGGCGCCGGCCGCCGTCACCTGCGCGGCCACCACCGGCTGGTCGTCCCGGATCGGGGCGACCACCAGCGGCACGCCGTGCCACAGCGACTCGCAGACGGTGTTGTGGCCGGCGTGGCAGACCACGGCGGCGGTGCGCGCCAGCAGCTCCAGCTGCGGGACCGAGCGCGCCACCCGCAGGTCGGCGTCGGGCGCCGGGTCGCCGAGCACGCCGCCCGGGTCGACGATCACCGTCTGGAGCCACCCGGAGCGCGCCCGGAGCGCGTCCCGGCAGGCCGTCAGGAACTCCCGGCCGGCGTCCGGGTTGGCCGTCCCCAGCGTGACCAGGACGCAGCGGCGGTCCCGGTCCAGCCACTCCCACGGGAAGGCGGCGCCCGGACGTGCCGTCAGGGACGGGCCGACGAACCGCACCGGGCCCGGCCGCGCGATCGGCCCGGTCAGTTCCGGGGTGGTGAACGCGAGCACCAGGTGCGGGGAGAACCGGAGGTCCCCGGCCGCGTCCGGGCTCCCGAGCCGCGCGCGCAGGTCGGCGAGCAGTCCGCTGATCCAGGCGTCCACCAGCGGCATCCCGTCCAGGGCGCCGGTGAACTCGGCGGAGGTGGTGGCGGTGGTGGCCCACGGCAGTCCGAGCCGCTCCGCGACCAGCGCCCCGGCCAGGGCCTGCTGGTCCACCACCAGCACGTCGGGCCCGAACCGGTCCACGGCCTGCGCCACCCCCGGCACCATCGCCTCGGCGAGCGGGACCAGGAACTCCTGCCAGAGGAACTTCAGCGCGGCCGGCCCGCGCAGCTCCGCGGGCCGGGGGACGGCCGCGCCCTCGGCGGCGACCTCGCAGCGGTACACCCGCGCACCGGGCCCGGCCAGCGGTCCGACCACCTCCGGCAGCCCGGCCCAGGCGATGGTGTGGCCGCGGGCCGCGAGCTCGGCCGCCACCCCGACGGCCGGGTTGACGTGGCCGACCAGCGGCGGCACCACGAACAGGAACCGGCTCACCGCAGGCCCTCCTCGACCAGGTCCCGCCCGGCCCGGGCACCGGGACCGCGCAGCGCCGCGCCGTGCCGGCGCAGCCAGGCCAGGGTGAGGCCGAGCACGGTGTCCGGCGCCTCGATCAGCACCGAGTGCTCCTGCCCCGGTACGAAGGTGCTGCGGCAGTCGGGGAGCAGCTCCTCCAGCCAGGTGGCCTGGTCGGCGAGGTCGGACTCGCTGCCGTACACCGCCAGCACCGGGCAGCGGACGGTGCGCAGTTGCGCCTCGGCGGGCAGCAGGCTGGCGGGGATGTCGCGGGCGACCGTGGTGGTGTCCAGCAGCCGCCCGGCCGCGCGGGCCAGCCGGGCGGTGTGCGCGCCGCGCCGGGCGGTGACCCAGGCCAGCGTGGTCTCGTCGGACAGCTCGGTCTCGGCCCGCCGCAGGATGCCGTCCAGCTTGGTGGCCCAGCCCGCCGAGGCGGGCTCGGACTCGATGGCGAGGATCCCGGCGATCCGGGACGGGCGCCGCAGCGCGAGGCCGAACGCCACCGTGCCGCCGAAGGAGTTGCCGACCAGGTGCACCGGGCCGTCCCCGGTCAGCCGGTCCAGCAGCCCGACCGCGTCCTCGACGAACCGCTCCAGCCGGTAGCCGCTGGGCGGGCGGCCGCTGCGCCCGTGCCCGCGCTGGTCGTACATCAGCACCTCCACCCCGGCGGCGGCGAGGGCGGGTGCCAGGGTGAAGTAGTAGCTGGCCAGGCTGTCGGTCAGCAGACCGTGCAGCAGGACGGCGGTCGCCGCGGGCGGGCGGCCGTCCGTCGGGCCGAGCCGCTGCACGTGGAAGCGCAGCCCGTCGAGCTCGACGAAGGCCATGTCAGCCCCGTTCGGCGGGCTGCAGCCGGGCCACCACGTGCTCGACCAGCCGGCCCACGGTCAGGCCGATGATCTCGTCGAGTTCCATCGCGGCCAGGAACTCGGCGAAGTTGATCCGGTCGCCCCAGCGCTCCTGGAGCTGCCCGGCCAGGGTCACCAGGTCGATGCTCTCCAGGCCGAGGTCCTCGGTGAACCGGGCGTCCATGGTCACCTCGGCCTCGTCCAGGCCGTACTCGTCGAGCACGACGGCCAGCATGCCGGTGATCTCCGCGAGGACCTCCGGCTCGGTGGGCGGGCGGAGGTGGGCGGTCTGTGCGCTGCCGGTCACGTGGTGGCCGTCCCTTCAGGGGTCTCGGTGTCGTCCGTGCTGGTGGTCCAGGCCACCACGTAGCTGCGCGGCGGCAGCCCGGGCGGGTTGGCGTGCGGGGTGCAGCGCACCCGGTGGGTCCGTGGTCCTGCGGTGCCGGCGACGGCGACCAGCAGCTCGGACGGCTCGGCGGCGAGCACCGCGAAGTCCCGTGGCCGGCCGCGCAGTCCGGTGCCCTCCGCCTTGGCGACGGCCTCCTTCGCGGCCCAGAACCTGGTCAGCCAGAGCGCCTCGGAGCCGCCGTGCTCGTCGCGGCAGGCCGCCAGCAGGCGCGCCTCGGCCGGGCCGAGCGCGACCCGGAGGTCGTCCGGGCGGCCGGTGACCTCCGCCAGGTCGATGCCCACCCCGGGGCCGCCGCCGGGGCGCCGGGGCCGGGCCAGGGCGACCGCCGCCTCGGCGTGGTGCGCGAGCGACACCTCCAGCTCCGGCAAGGTCCGGCCGTGCAGGCCGACCACCCGGGGGCGCCCGGAGGGGTGGCCGGGCCCGGCGTCCGGCGGCGGGTCGTTGAGCACCGCGATCTCGGCCGGGTAGAGCGGGCCCTCGCCCTGCTCCCAGAGCGCCCGCCGGACGGCGTCCTTGGCCGCGATCCGGCCCAGCAGCCAGGCCCGCCGCCCGCGCGGCGGCTGCCGCTCGTAGCGGGAACGCTCCTCGGAGCCCAGGTGGTTGCGCATGATCAGGTCGCGCGAGGCGAGGTCCGGCCAGCGCTCGTGCACCACCACCCAGCCGCCGGGCCGTGGCTGCGAGAGGGTGTGACGCTCGACGAACCGCTCGACCGGGCGCGTGTCCGGGTGGCTGTCGAAGCGCCGGTCCTGCCAGCCGCGGATCTCGGCCCGGACGGCGCCGCCGGCGACCAGTTGGACGTCCGCCTCCAGGACGGTGTCGGTCAGGCCGGTGATCCGGATGTGCGTCTCCAGCCGGGTGCCGGGCGGGGGCGGCGGCCCGTACAGGGTGAGCCGGCGCATCCCGACCGGGAAGACGACCGTCCGCTCGGTGCGGGTGGCCATGATCCAGTAGCCGAGCAGCTGGCCGACGTTGTCCAGCAGCGCCCCGGGCGCGGCGGGCGCGGTGATCACGCCGCGGACGTGCGACTCGCCGAGCGCGGTCAGCTCGCTCAGGCCCTGGAAGGCCGGGCCGTGGAACATCCACCGCTCGGCGTAGAGGTCGGCCGCGGTGAGGGCGGGCGGGCGCTCGGTGGCCCGGTCGGGCCGCCAGGCGGCGGGCGGGGCGGGGTGCCGGTCGGCCAGTTCGACGGTGCCCCGCGCGTAGCCGCCGAACTCGGCGGCCAGCCGGCCCGGGCCGGCCTCGCGCAGCTTCAGCTCGACGTCCAGCGGTGTGGCGGCCGGCACCCACTGCCCGAACCGCAGATCGTGCGCACCGACCGCGACCTGCCCCGGCCGGGCCTGCTCCGCCGCGTCCATCAGGTGCTGGACGATCGTGGTCGCCGGGACCACCGGCCAGCGGTCGGTCAGGTCGGGCCAGCCGGGGCGCTGCCGGAAGAAGCAGTGGTCGAGCAGGTACGGCATGGCGGCGGTCGAGACCCGCAGCCGCACGGTGTCCGGGACCACCGGGACGGGCACGGGTACGGGCGCCGGTGGCCGCGGCGGCAACGGCGCTGGTGGGGGCGGGGCGTTGCGACCGGCGTGGATGAGTTCGGCCGCGGTCCGCCCGGTCTCCCGCAGCAGGGCGTCGAGTTCGGCCGCCAGCGGGTGGTCGGCCGCGAGCGCGGCCAGGTCGGGCTCCGCGCCGGCGAGCGCCGCCGGATCGGGTTCCGCGCCGACGGGGACGGCCCGGCGCGGCGCGAGCTCGGCCCGCAGCCCGGCCAGGGCGGCCGGCGCCAGCGAGACCAGCGCCCCGCCGAGGTCCAGCCGTACCGCCGGGTGGGCCCCGGCAGCCCGCGGGGTGCGGGCGGGCCGCAGCGCCGCCGTGTCGGGCTCCGCGCCCTCCGCCCAGAGCGCCGCGGCGACCCGGCGGAGCTGGGCCAGCCCGTCGCGGTGCGGCGAGTTGGCCGCGACCACCAGGTGCTCCCGGGAGCCGAGCGTGTCGCCGACCAGCGAGCCGATCTGCCCGGTGCCGACCTGCACGAACGCCCGGAACCCGGCCGCGTACATGGTCTCCACCAGCGGCCGGAACCGGACCGGCTCCAGCAGGTGGCGCAGGAACAGCGCCCGGACGTCCGCCTCGGCCGCCGGGAACGGCGCGGCCGTCGTCCCGGACCAGACCGGCACCTGCGGCCGGTGCAGTTCGAACCGCTCGGAGGCCCGCCGGATCGGCCCCAGGTAGGGGCCCAGCATCGGGGTGTGGAAGCCGGACCGGAACGGCAGCACCTGGCCCAGCACCCCCTGCGCGCGGAACAGCCGGACCAGCTCCGCGACCGGCTCCGCGGGCCCGCAGACCACCGACTGCTGAGGGGCGTTGTCGTGCGAGAGCACCACCTGCGCCAGGTCGGCGCGGCCGGCCAGCGCCTCGGTCACCCGCTCGGCGGGCGCGCCCAGCGCGGCGAAGGACAGGCCGGGGACGAGCAGCTCGTCCGGGTCGAAGGACTCCAGGAAGGCGTCCACCGAGGCCCCGGAGTACAGGCCGGCGCTGACCATCGCGGTCCACTCGCCGACGCTGTGCCCGGCCACCGCGTCCGGGCGGATACCGAGCCGGCGCAGCGCCGTGTCCAGCAGCCGTCCGACCGCGACCACGCCGACGCCGTGCCGTCCGAGGCTGGCCGCCGGGCCGTCGGGACCGGCCGGGCCGGTGGCCGCAGCGGGGCTAGGCAGGCCGAAGTGGTCGGCGACCTCGTCCACCCGGGGGAGGAACTCGCCCTCCAGGCCCGGGAACAGGAAGGCCAGCCGGCCCGTCCCGAGCAGCGGCCGGGGCGCGTACCAGAGGTCGTTGCGCCCGCGCCAGGCGCGCCCGTGGGCCACCGCGCGGCGGGCCAGCGCCAGCCGCTTGGCGGTCGGGTCGACGATGGCCAGCCGGCAGCCCGGCGCGGGTGCGCCGCGCTCGGGCAGGCCGGCGGCGAGCACCGCGCCGTCCTCGCCGGCCAGCAGCCGGGCCAGCTGCTCCGGGCCGTCGGTGGCGAGCCGCAGCACCCGCTCGGGCTCCGCCACGCTCAGCCGCCCGGGAGCCGCGGCGGCCGGAACGGCAGCAGCGGGAGCCATGGCGGAAGGGGCCTGCTCCAGCACCACGTGCGCGTTGATCCCGCCGAAGCCGAAGGCGTTCACCGCGGCCCGGCGCGGGCCGGCGCCCTCCCAGGGCTCCTCGGCGGCGACGGTCCGGAACCGGGTGGCGCCCAGCGCCGGGTGCGGATCGTCGCAGTGCAGGGTCGGCAGCAGCACCCCGTGGTGCACCGCCAGCGCCGCCTTGACCAGACCGGCGATCCCGGCCGCCGGCATCAGGTGGCCGATCATCGACTTCACCGAACCGAGCACCGCCCGCTCGCCGTCCGCCGACGGCGGGCCGAACACCTCGGCCAGGGTGGCCAGTTCGGCCGCGTCCCCGACCGGGGTGGCGGTGCCGTGGGCCTCCAGCAGGCCGAGCGCGCCGGGCGCCGCCGGGTCGAGCCCGGCCGCCCGCCAGGCGGCCCGCACCGCCCGGGCCTGGCCGCCCGGGTCGGGGTTGGCCAGCGCGGCCGTCCGCCCGTCGCCGGCCACGCCGGTGCCGCGGATCACCGCGTACACCCGGTCGCCGTCGCGCTGCGCGTCGGCCAGCCGCTTCAGCACCACCACGCCGGTGCCCTCGCCGATCAGGAGGCCGTCGGCGCCCCGGTGGAACGGGCGGATCCGCTCGCTCGTGGAGAGCGCCCGCAGCTGGGCGAACACGCTCCACAGCGTGATGTCGTGGCAGTGGTGCACCCCGCCGGCGAGCATCAGGTCGCAGCGCCCGCCCGCCAGTTCGCCGACCGCCTGGTCGACGGCGACCAGCGAGGAGGCGCAGGCCGCGTCCACCGTGTACGCCGGGCCGCGCAGGTCGAGGCGGTTGGCCACCCGGGAGGCGGCCAGGTTGGGCACCAGCCCGATCGCCGACTCCGGCCGGTCCGGGCCGAGCCGGTCGGTGAACGCCTCGCGCACCCGGGCGAGCTGCCCGGCCGTGAGGTCCGGCAGCAGCTCACCGAGGGTGCGCACCAGCTGGTGCGCGGTCCGGACCCGCTGGTCGAGCCGGACCAGGCCCGGCGTCAGGTACCCGCCCCGGCCCAGCACGACCCCGATCCGGTCCCGGTCGGGCAGCCGCTCCATCCCGCCGGCGTCCGCGATCGCGTCGGCCGCGACCTGGAGCGCGATCAGCTGGTCCGGCTCGGCGCCGGCCACCGAGGTCGGCATGATGCCGAACCGGGTGGGCCGCACCTCGGCCAGCTCGTCCACGAACCCGCCGCGCCGGCAGTACAGCCGGTCCGGGGCGGCGGGCCCGGAGGCTGCCGCCGGATCGTAGAAGCCGGCGTCCCACCGCCCGTCGGGGACCTCCGTGATGGCGTCGACGCCGCCGCGCAGGTTGCGCCAGTACGTGGCCAGGTCCGGAGCGCCGGGCAGCAGCACCGCCATGCCGACCACCGCCACCGGCACCGCCGTCGCCGTCCCCGCCCTGCCCGCCGGGGTGACGGCCGTCACGGCCGTCACCAGCCCGAGGCCGTGTAGACCACGGACCGGACCGACTCCTCGCCCCAGGCCAGCTCGCGCAGCAGCGCCAGGGTGCCCGCGTCCGGGTCGATCAGCCGCACGCCCCGCCGGGCGTAGTCCCGTGCCAGCTCCGGCGAGACCATCCCGCCGTGCGGGCCGGACGGCGCCCACGGGCCCCAGTGCACGGTCAGCGCCCGTCGTCCGGTGGCGGCGGCCCAGCGCGCGCCGAGCTCCTCCAGCGCGTCGTTGGCCGCCGCGTAGTCGGCCTGGCCGCGGTTGCCCAGCGCGGCGGCGATGCTGCCGAACAGCACGGTGAACCCCGGGCCGCCCGGCAGTTCGGCCAGCGCGTCGAGCAGCACCCGGGCGCCGTCCGCCTTGGTGGCGTACACCCGCCGGAAGGACTCCGGGTCCTTCTGCGCCAGCACCTTGTCCTCGATCACGCCCGCCGCGTACACCACGCCGTCCAACCGTCCGTACGCCGCGTACACCTCCTTGACGGCCTGCCGGACGGCCGCCGGGTCGGCCGCGTCCACGGCCTGGTAGCGGGCGGGCGAGCCCAGCGCGGCGAGCTCGGCGAGGGTCGCCGCGACCTCGCGTCCGGCCAGCAGCCGGGCGGCCGCGCGGTCCACCTCGGGCAGCGGTACGCCCTGGCGGGCCAGCGCCGCCCGCAGCGCGGCACGGTCGGGGGCACCGGCGGTCACCGGGTCCTCCGGGCCCTCCGGCGGTGCGGTGCGGCCCAGCAGCTCGATCCGGCACCGGGAGGCCGCCGCGAGCGCCGCCGCGAAGCGCGCGGTGATCCCGCGCGCCCCGCCGACCAGCAGCACCACCGCGTCCCGGTCCAGGCCCAGCGCGGCGGCCTCGGCCACGCCGTCACCGGCCGGTCCGGCGCCGGTGCTGCCGAGCACGCCGAGCCCGGACTCCGTCAGGGCGAGCCCCTGCCGGCCGGCCGGGCCACGCAGCACCACCGGCTCACGGTCCTCGGCCAGCAGCTCGCCGAGCAGCGCGCCGGCCACCTCGGCGGGCTCCGCGCCGGGCTCGAACTCCACCACCCGGCAGGTGGCTTCGGGGTACTCGCGGGCCAGGGTGCGGAACAGCCCGCGCAACCCGTCCGCCCGTCCGGAGCCGGAGCCGGAGCCGGAGGCCGCGTCGGAGCCGCCGTCGGGCGTCGGGCGCGCGGCCAGCAGCCACCGGGGCCCGGCGGCCAGCGCGGCCTGCAGCGCCGGGACCGCGCCCGGCAGCACCGGCGTACCGCCGCCGGTCAGCGGGTCGAGCAGCAGCACGCCGTCCACCGGGCCGTCCGCGGCGGACAGCAGGTGCTCCGCGTCGAGCGCCAGCACCTGGGCGCCGTGCCCGGTCAGTCGCCCGGCCAGCTCCTCGGCGACGCCGCCGCCGTCCGAGCCGAGCAGTGCGAACCGGCGGCCGGCCAGCAACTGCGCCGACCCGGTGGCCTCCGCCAGCCCGACGGGCAGCAGCCGCAGCCGCGCGGGCTCGTGGCCTTGCACCGGGACGGTCGCCGGGTCGACGGGTGCTTCGTCGTCGGTCGGTTGTGTGGTGGTGGTGAGGCGGGTGGTGAGCCAGGTGGTGATGGCGGTGGCGGTGCGGGCGCCGGAGAGTTCTTCGAGTTCGTGGTCGGTGAGGGTGGTGAGGTCGGTGCCGGTGGCGAGGCGGCGGGCGAGTTGGCCGATGATCTCGGTGCGTTTGATGGAGTCGATGCTGAGGTCGGCCTCGAGGTCGAGGTCGGGTTCGATCATGTCGGCGGGGTAGCCGGTGCGTTCGGCGATCACCTCGATGACGGTGGCCATCAGATCGACGGCCTCGACGGCTTCCTCCGTGTCCGCCGGTTGTGTGGTGGTGGTCAGGCGGGTGGTGAGCCAGGTGGTGATGGCGGTGGCGGTGCGGGCGCCGGAGAGTTCTTCGAGTTCGTGGTCGGTGAGGGTGGTGAGGTCGGTGCCGGTGGCGAGGCGGCGGGCGAGCTGGCCGATGATCTCGGTGCGTTTGATGGAGTCGATGCTGAGGTCGGCTTCGAGGTCGAGGTCGGGTTCGATCATGTCGGCGGGGTAGCCGGTGCGTTCGGCGATCACCTCGATCACGGCGGCCGTCAGATCGACCGCCCCGCCCGGACCGGCCTCGGGCTCGGGCTCGCGCGCCGCCGCGGCCGGCAGCGCCGCCGCGGACACCGCGGACACCGCGACGGGCGTAGGCGGTGCCGCGAGCGCCGGGGGCGGGACGGCCCCCGCCGTGCCGAAGTAGCTCAGCAGCACGTCACGCTGCGCCGCGATCATCTCCCGGCTGCTGCTCAGGAAATCCGCCACCAGCGCGTCCGCGGCCGACCGCGCACCCTGCGCCGACCCGTCCTGCCCGTACGGTGCCTGTCCGTGTCGTGCCTGTCCGTGCCCTGCCGGTCCGTGCGGTGCCGCCACCAGTGCCTCCGGTACGGGTCTGGCCGGCGCGAGCGCGCCGGGCAGCAGTTCTCCGGCAGCCGTACGGACCAGCTGCCCGTCCACCAGCCAGCCGGCCCGCCGGGGTGCGGGCGCCCGGCCCGCCTCCACCGCGTCCCGGCCGCGCAGCAGCCGCCCGGTGCGCACCGGCACCCCGGCGACGGCCAGTTCCGCCAGCGCGTCCAGGAAGCCGGGCAGGCCCCGGCGCCGGCCCTCGACCGGCACCGCCCGGTGCGGGCGCTCGCCGAGCACCGCCGACACCAGCCCGGTCAGCACCGAACCCGGCCCGGCCTCGACGAACACCCGGGCGCCGGCCTCGTACATCGCCTCGATCTGGGCCACGAACCGCACCGGGGCGCCGATCTGCGCCGCCAGCGCGGCCCGGACCGCGGCCGGATCGGCGGGGTAGGCGGCCGCCGTCCGGTTCGAGTAGACCGGGAACTCCGGCTCCCGGACCGTCCAGCCGGCCAGCGCCTCGGCGAACCGCTCGCCGGCGCCCGCGACCAGCGGGCTGTGGAAGGCGCAGGCGACCGGCAGCCGCTTCACCCCGTACCCGGCCTCGCGCAGTCGCTCGGTCGCGGCGGCCACCTCGGGCGTGGCCCCGGAGATCACGGTCTGCTCGGGCGCGTTGTGGTTGGCCGCGACCACCCGGCCGGCCAACCTGGCCGCCACCAGCACCTGTTCGACCTGCTCGGCGCCGGCCGCCACGGCCGCCATCGACCCCGGGTCGGTGCCCTCGCCGACCGCGTCCAGGATCGCCAGCGCCCGCTGCGCGCTGATCGCCGGCAGGTCGTGGGCCGCCAGCGCGCCCGCCGCGCAGAGCGCCACCAGCTCGCCGTAGCTGTGGCCCGCCGCCAGCTGCGGACGCACCCCGGCCAGCGCGAGCAGCTCGTGGGCGGCCAGCCCGGCCATCCCCAGGACGGGCTGCGCCACCCTGGTGTCGGTCACCGCCGTGCGCTGCCGGCTGCGCGCCTCCTCGGTGAACGCGGCCGGCGGGTAGAGCACGTCCGCGTAGCCGCGACCGAGCCGCAGGTGCCGCTGCACGCCTGGGAAGGCCGTGAACAACTCGGCGAACATGCCCGGCCGTTGACTGCCCTGACCGGGGAAGAGGAACGCCACCTGGCCGCCCGGCACGCCGTCCTCGGCGGCCAGGTGCACCCCGGCCGCCGGATCGTGCTCGCCCGCCAGCGCCCGCCGCAGCGCCTCGGTCAGCCCGGCGAGGTCGGAGGCCACCACCGCGACCTGGACCGGCCCGTGGCCGGTCTCCGCCCGCCGGGAGGCCGCCAGCGCGAGGTCGCGCAGCCGCCACGGCGCACCCGGTGCCTCTGCCAGCCGCAGGAGTTCGGCCACCCCGCGCAGCGCCCGTTCGCGGTCGGCGCCGCGGAAGGTGAGGAGTTCGGCCGGCCACTCCTGCAGCCCGTGCACGGGCGCCGGTCCGTCGTAACCGGTCAGCACGGCATGGAAGTTGGTGCCGCCGAAGCCGAACGCGCTGACCCCGGCCACCCGTTCGGCCGCCGGAGCGGCCCACGGCCGGGCCTCGGTGTGGAAGGCGAACGGGCTCTGCCCGGCCTGCCAGGCGGGGTTCGGCTCGGTCAGGTGCAGGGTGGGCGGCTTGACCCCGGTGTGCAGCGCCAGCGAGGCCTTGATCAGCCCGGCCAGTCCGGCCGCGCACTTGGTGTGGCCGATCTGCGACTTCACCGACCCCAGCGCGCAGCTCCCCGGCGCCGCCCCGGCCTCGGTGAACACCGCGTTCAGCGTGGCCAGTTCGGTCCGGTCACCGACCACCGTGCCGGTACCGTGCGCCTCCACCAGGCCGACCGCGGCCGGGGCGACCCCGGCGCCCCGGTAGGCCCGCTCCAGCGCTGCCCGCTGGCCCTCCGGCCGGGGTGCGGTCAGGCCGAGCGAGCGGCCGTCGCTGGCGCTGCCGACGCCCTGCACCACGGCGTACACCCGGTCGCCGTCGCGCTCGGCGTCCGCGAGGCGCTTGAGCACCAGGCAGCCGACGCCCTCGCCGAGCGCGATGCCGTCCGCCGCCGCATCGAACGGGCGGGAGCGGCCGGTCGGCGACAGCGCGTGCACCGAGGCGAAGAGCAGGTAGTCGTTGATGCCGTTGTGCAGGTCGGCGCCGCCGCACAGGGCCAGGTCGGCGGTGCCCGCCGCCAGCTCCTTGCAGGCCACGTCCAGCGCGGCCAGCGAGGAGGCGCAGGCCGCGTCCACGGTGAAGTTGGCGCCGCCCAGGTCGAGGCGGTTGGCGATCCGCCCGGAGATCACGTTGGCCAGCATCCCGGGGAAGGAGTCCTCGGTGAGCGCGGGCAGTTGCTCGGCGATGGCCTCCGGCACCGAGCCGAGGTAGGCCGGCAGCACCGCGCCGAGCACGCCCGCGTTGGACAGGTCGCTGCCCGCCTCCGCGCCGAACACCACGCTGGTGCGGGCGCGGTCGAAGGGCCGCCCGCCGTCCGGTCCGCCGCCGTCGTACCCGGCGTCGGTCAGTGCCCGCCGGGCCGCCTCCAGGGCCAGCAGCTGGACCGGCTCGATGCTGCCCAGCGCGGCCGGCGGGATGCCGTAGCTCAGCGCGTCGAAGGGGATCGGCGGCAGGAAGCCGCCCCACTTGGACGGGGTGGTGCCGGGCCCGCCCTTCTCGGAGTGGTAGAGCGCCGGGTCCCACCGCTCGGCGGGCACCTCGGTCACCGCGTCCACCCCCGCCAGCACGTTCGCCCAGAACGTCGGCAGGTCGGGCGCCTGCGGGAACATGCCGGCCATGCCGATCACCGCGATCCGCAGCGGTTCGGGCGCCGGCTCCTCGGCCGCCGGGGCCAGCCCGAGGCGCTCCGTCAGCTCCGTCGCCCGGGCCGCCAGGAAGGCCGCCGCGCCGGTGCTGACCGAGGCGTGCAGGGCGGCCAGCGTGATGGTGGCCGACCGCAGCACGGCGACCTGCCCGGCCATGAACATCCCCTGGGCCAGCTGCCCCGGCTCGTCCACCTCGGTCAGCTCGCCGGCCACCCGGTCGACGCCCTTGCTGGCGATCCGCAGCCGGCCGACGTTCAGCCGCTCCAGCCGCTCCCAGACCTCGCGCTGCGGCACCCCCTCGTCCCGCAGGCGCTGCCGCTCGGCCAGGAACTCGGCGGTGAACGGGCTCGGGACGCACCGGGTGGCGTGCCCCGGTGCGGTCAGCAGCAGTTCGGTGCCGCGCGCGGCCACCACCTGACGCTGGAACGCCGGGCGGACCGCCCCGTGCGCCACCGCCTCCTCGGTGAACAGGTACGCCGTGCCCATCAGCACGCCCGCCGCCACCCCCCGGGCCGCCAGCGGCGCCGCGAGCACGGCCACCGCGGCCGCCGAGCGTTCGTCGTGCACGCCGCCGGCGAACAGCACCTCCACCGCCGGTCGGTCCGGCGTGCGGTCCAGGAACTCGGCCAGCACGCCCAGTTGGGCCTCCCAGAGCGGGAAGCTGTGCCGGGGCCCGACGTGCCCGCCGCACTCGGAGCCCTCGAAGACGAACCGGCGCGCCCCGTCCTGCAGGAACTGCCGCAGCAGCCCCGGGGAGGGCACGTGCAGGAAGGTGCGGATCCCCGCCTCCTCCAGCACCCGCGCCTGCGACGGGCGGCCGCCGGCGATCACGGCGTGGGTGGGCCGGGCGGCCAGCACCTCCGCCAGCTGGGCCCCGCGCACCTCCTCCGGGGCGAAGCCCAGCACGCCCACGCCCCACGGACGCCCCTCGACGGCGGCCGCGCTGCGGGCGAGCAGCTCGCGGGTCTGCTCGGGGCCGGCCAGCGCCAGGGCCACGAACGGAAGGCCGCCGGCGGAGGCCACCGCCGCCGCGAAGCCGGGCTGGTCGCTGACCCTGGTCATCGGCCCCTGCGCGAGCGGGAGTTCGGTCCCGAGTGCGACACCGAGCGCGGACCCCGGGACGAGCTGGCGCTGCACGTCGCTCGCCGCCCGTACGCCGTCCAGCACCGCCTGCCGGATGCCCCGCACGGCGCGCGGGACGGTGCCCCACCGCTCGGCGAACAATGCTGCGAGCGAGCCGTCCTGACCGACCGTCAATGCCACGGCGGCGACGCCCGCGGGCCCGCTGCGGCGCAGCACCCGCTGCCCGTCGACCACCGCGGTCTCGGAGCCGTCCATGCCGCGGACGGCGGCCGCGGCCTCCTCCGGCGTCGAGGCCTCGGCCAGCAGGGCGAGCTGGCTGTCCAGCACCACGCCGGCGGCTCCGGCCGCGACGGCCGCCGCCGCGGTGAAGGGCCCGATCCCGCCGCAGGCCCACACCGGCACCCGGATCGCCGGATCCGACAGCAGTAGCTGCAGCAGTACGAAGGTGCTCAACTCGCCGACCGGGCCGCCGCTCTCGGCGCCGCGGGCGATCAGCCCGTGGGCGCCGGCCCGGACCGCGGCCAGTGCCTGGTCCAGGTCGGTGACCTCCGCCAGCACGCGGTGGTCGGCGGATAATGCCGCGAGGTCCCAGCCGGGCACGTCGGGCGGCAGGACCAGGGTGTGCGGTCGGGCCTGCGGGTCGGGGGAGTGCAGGTCCTCGGGGGAGAGCCGGCAATCGGGTCCGATCCGGAGCCCGAACCGGCCGGGCGCTCTCTCCCGGAGTGCGGCCAGCTCCTCGCGGGCCCGGCGGTCGCCGGTGCCGAGGTCCAGCACGCCGAGCGCACCGGCCCGGCAGACGGCCTCCGTGAGGGCGGCGTCGGGTTCATGGAAGGGGGTGATCCCGACGACGAGGTCGACCGGCACTGTGCGCCTCATGGGCTCTCCGTGGTTGAGTCACGACGCAGTTGGGGGCATGTGCGACTCCCGGCGCGGGGCGCGACGACCTGCCCTCCGCTGGGGTGTGGAGAGGGCCGTACCGTGCCTCGTTCCGGTGCGGAACAGAAGCTACCGATCGGTAGCGCACGCCAGGTTAAGTCCTGGTTGCAGGTCCATGTCAATGGGGCGGTAGCATCCCGCCCGGAACGGAGTGACGCGGGCCGGTCGCCGGGCGGCACGACGGAGCGGCGGCGGGTGGGCCGGGCCGACCCGGATCACCCGCCGCCGCTCGATGCACCGCCGCCCGTCCGGGCGGGGCGCTCAGCCCTGCGCTGCGGAGATGTTGACCAGCCAGATGATGCCGAACCGGTCCGCGCACATGCCGAACACGTCGCCCCACATCTGCTTCTCCAGCGGCACGGTGACCGTGCCGTCGGCCGACAGCTTCGCCCACCAGCCGCGCAGGTCGCCGTCGTCGTCCCCGCTCAGGCTCACCGAGATGTTGGTCCCCGGTCCGTTCGTCGTTCCGGGCGGGTTGTCGGCCCCCATCAGCGTGAATCCCGACGGCGTCTCGAGCATGCCGTGCATGATCTTGTCGGCGTTGGGGGCGTCCTTCGAGCCGAAATCGCCGAAGGTGCTCAGCGCCAGCGTGCCACCGAACACCTCCCGGTAGAACTCCATGGCCTGGCGGGCGTTGCCGTCGAAGCTGATGTACGGATTGAGTCGGGAAGGCATGCCGGTCCCCTTCGTGGCGAGGCGTCAGTTCCCGCAGGGTAGGCGATCCGACCGCCACGCGGGGGGCGGCGCCCCGGCGGGCACACGAATGGCGCCCACCGCCCCGGGCACGGGGGCGGTGGGCGGGCGGTCCGGGAAGGATCAGGCCTTCGCGTCGGCGAGCCGGGCGCTGCCGGCCAGGCAGTCGCGGAACTCGTAGGACGGCGCGGGCCCGGACCAGCGCAGGAAACCGGTGCTGCCGATGCCGGTCGTCATGTCGATGAATCGGCTGCCGTCGTAGAGCACCTTGCCCGCGGTGGTCGCGGTGGCGGAGGTGACGTGGTGGGAGCCCATCAGCGCGCAGTCCTGGTACCGGACCATCGGACCTCGCGAGGGGTTGACGGCGTCGAAGCGGTAGCTGTGCGGCACGGCGTTGGGGGCCCAGGACTGGAACGACAGGGCGGTGTCGTCGCAGGACACGAAGGTGATGCTGCCCTTGTACCAGGCCGAGTCGATGACCTTGTGCCCGACACCGCGCAGCTCGAACCGGATGCCCTGGGCGTACAGCCGCATCACCGAGTCCGCGCGGGTGGCCGCCTGCGCGCCCAGCTGGAAGAAGGTGCCGGTCGAGGCGGCGTCCGTGAGGATGTACGAACCGCCGATGAAGTTCATCGAACCGCCGCGCTCGTTGCGCACGAAAGCCCCGGACTTGAACTCGACTTTGCAGTCCCGGAACCAGTAGTTGAGGAACTGGTCCTGCTGGGACTCGGCCGGGGTCATGCCGATCACCAGGAAGGCGTCCGCGTAGGAACCGCCGATCTGGCAGTGGTCCCAACCCATTTCGCTGTTGAGGTCGGAGGTGGTGGCCGGCCCGTCGAGGCCGATGCCTACCTTCCAGGTGCCGCGCCATTCGACGTCGGTGTACCAGGTGTCCTGCACGCCGCCCGCGTCCGAGGAGTAGGCGTAGTTGAAGCTCGCGGTGGCGTCCTTGCTCTCGAAGCTCAGGCCGCTGATCCGGATGTTCTTGTAGCGCTGCCGGTTGGTCCACAGCGTGGTGTTGCGGGCGGTCGGCGCGTACGTGATCCGGGACAGCCGCTTGCCGTACCCCGCGATCGCGATGCCGTCGACGATGCCGCCGTTGCCGACGCCGTCCTCGCCGGGGAGCAGCGAGTCGGGCTGGGTGAGCAGGTAGGTGCCCGGGGGGATCAGCAGGGTCTTCTTCGGGATCGCGCCCGAGATCGGGCCGGGCTGGAAGGAGCCCAGCAGCTCGGCCGCGGCGGCGCGGAACGCGGCGTCGCTCGGCGTGGCACCGGTCGGGTCGGCCCCCTTCGCGATCACGTCGACCACGTACGCGTCCGGCCCGGTGAGGGCCGGCGTGGCGGCCATCGCGCTACGGCCCCCGAGGGCCAGCCCGCCGGCGAGCGCGCCGACCCCGGTGACCCCGGCGAGCAGCGCCCGCCGGCCGGGCCGTGCGGCCTCGCGGCCGGATCCGTTGCCGTCCTGTCGGCCTGATCGATTGGACACCTGGTACTCCCCCTCGTGAAGCCATGGCCGCGGCCCGGGGTGCGGGCGCCGGCCATGCCGAACCGTCGTGATGGTCTGCTGCGGCCCGCCGGCGCCCGCCCGCACAGACGAGGCGCGGGCGGCCCTGGGTGGGCGGCCAGAGACTGTCAGGACGCCGTATCGCGGACCGCGACGGATCCGTCGGCACGGCGTCGCGCCGCGCGGGGCCGACCGGCGTGGGACCCGGCCGACCGGGGGAGATGCCGCTGATGGGAAGGGGGACCGGCGGTACGAGGCCGCGAGCGCCGCGCTACCGGGACGCTACGCAGACCGTGCCGAAGAGGCGGAGAGGGCAGGATTCGAACCTGCGCGGGCCGCGAGGACCCTGCTGGCCGTTGCCGGCCTGGCACCCGATGAACCGCTCCGGGCACCTCTCCATCCTCCCGGGGTGTTTGCCGTTCCCCCGGGCGATGACTCCATGGTGCCCGGCCGCCCTGACCCGCCGCTGACCGGCCGCTGACCCACGACTGACCCGCCGCTGACCCGGTGTTGACCGGCCGTTGGTGCCCGGCCGTCCCTCGGGCTGGGGAGCCGTCGAACCCGGCCCGGCGATCCGAAGGGAGGCTCAGGAGAACCTTAGGGCTCCTTTAGGGAGGGGGCCGGATTGCACCCCGGCCGGCAACTCCTCCTAGGCTCAGGGCTGTTGCCCGCGCAGCGAACGGCCACCGGCCGGCAGGAGCGAGCGGTTCCGAGCCTGCGGCGCTGCGCGGCCGTCCCGTCCCCTGGACCCCGGAGGTACCCGATGACCTTTCCGCGCCAGTACGAGCAGCCCCGGCCCGTGCGCCGCCGCCGGGTGACCGTCCTGACCGTCGTCGGCGGTGTCGTGCTGGCGGCCGCCGCGCTGTTCGGGCTCGTCTGACGATCCCGGCCGGGCGTCCGCCGACACCCGCGTGCGGTCGACCCACGTGCCGGGCCGACCCCGGCACGGGGCACCCGGTCAGCTGCCCGGCGCCCCCGGTGCGGTGAGCACGGCCGCCGCGCGGCCCAGGGTCTCCGGGGTGGCCGTGAAGGGCAGCCGGAGGTGGCGCGTCAGGGTCCGGTCGGCGGCGAAGTCCGGACCGGGCGAGAGCTTCAGACCGTGGCGGGCCGCGTACCCGGCCAGCGCGGCGGCGGTCGTCCCGTGCAGGCGCAGCCAGAGCGTGAGACCGCCCGCGGGGAGCGTGAAGCTCCACGGGCCGGCGCCGTCGAGCAGCCCCGCGAGGTGGTCGCGCTGCGCCCGCAGCCGCTCGCGCCGCTCGTGCAGCAGGTCCGCCGGGTCGGCCAGCAGCTCGCAGGCGATGAGCTGTTCCAGCGGCGGCGGGGACAGTCGGGCCTGGAGCGGGTTGAGCAGCAGCTCGCGGATCCGGGCGGCGTCGGTGCGCAGCCAGCCGACCCGCAGCCCGCCCCAGACCAGCTTCGAGGCCGAACCGACCGAGACCACCCCGCGGCCCGCCAGGTGCGGCACGGGTCCGGGCGGCGTGCGCAGATCCAGATCGCGCAGCGTCTCGTCGGCGATCACCGTGAGGTCGTGCGCGGTGGCCGCCTCGGCGACCAGGCGGCGCTGGTCCGGCGACATCAGGGCGCCGGTGGGGTTGTGGAAGTCGGGCGTCAGGAAGGCCAGCGCCGGCCGCGCGGTGGCCAGGGTGCGGGCGAGGTGGGCGAGGTCCCAGCCGTCGGCGCCGACCGGCACGGTGGCGAGGCGGGCGCGGCGGCGGCGCAGCACGGCCAGCACCCCCTGGTAGGTGGGGCTCTCCATCAGGACCGGGCGGCCGCGGTCGTGCAGGTGGTCCGCCAGCAGGGTGAGCGCGGCCCGGGCGCCGGCGGTGACCAGGATCTGGTCCGGCCGGGTCGGCAGCCCCTCGCGGGTGTAGCGGTCGGCCAACAGCTCGCGCAGCTGCGGCAGCCCCGCGTCCGGCTCGGCCCCGTCGACCAGCAGCGAGGCGGACCGCTCCACCGCCCGGCGGGAGGCCGCCAGGTAGGCGTGGTGCGGGGCGGCGGGCACCGCCCGGGTGAGGTCGATGCCGTCGCCGTGGTCGGTGGACCAGGGGGCCGTGCGCTCGGTGACCGCCGGCGGCAGCCGCAGGACGCTGCCGCTGCCGTGCCGGGTGCGCAGCCAGCCGGTGTCGCGGAGCGCGGCCAGCGCGGTGACCACGGTGCCCCGGCTGATCCCGAGGGCGGCGGCGAGGGCGCGCTCCGAGGGCAGCCGGGAGCCGGGCGGCAGCCGTCCGTCGATCACGGCGTCCCGGACCGCCGTGGCGAGGGTCCGCGCGAGCGGCCCGGGCTCCTGCCGCCACTCGCCGAGGGCGGCGGCGATCCCGGGGGGACGGGTCGAGGTCACCGGTCCACTTTGCCACAAGTGGACCAGGACCTCACGGGCGGGCGCCGCGTAGCGTCCGGGCACACCGTCCGGGACGCCGTCCCCGGGCCACGTCGAGGAGCCGACCGTGCACCGTCCGCCTGTCACCCGTCCCGCTGCGCCGCGCCCCGAGGCCTTGGCAGCCGCCGCCCAGGATCGCGCTCGCGACCAGGGCCCCGCGGTGGGTGGCCCGGCGGGCCGCTGGTGGCGGGCCACGGCCGGGGGCCTGCCGCCGGTCTTCTGGTACCTGTGGACGGCGTCGCTGATCAACCGCGCCGGCGCGGTCGCGCAGCTCTACCTCGGCGTCTACCTGCTGTCGGTCCGCCACTTCGACGCCTCCTACGTCGGCCTGGTGATCGGCGTCGGCGGCATCGGGACCGCCCTGGGCGCGCTGCCCGGCGGGATCGCCGCCGACCGGTGGGGGCGGCGCCCGGTCCTGCTCGGCGCGGCCCCGCCCGCCGCGCTGACCATGCTGCTCCTCGGCGGGGCCGGCGGCCCGGCGGCCGTGCTGCTGCTCTCGCTGCTGCTCGGGGTGTTCCTGGGCGCGGTCCGGCCCGCACTCACCGCGGCCATCATCGACGTGGTCGCCGGGCCCGACCGGATCCGGGCGCTCAACCTGAACTACTGGGCCTTCAACCTGGGTTCGGCCGCGGCGGCCCTGCTCGCCGGCCTGCTGGCCCGGATCGCACCGATGCTGCTGTTCGCGACCAACGCCGCCGTGCTGCTCGGCTCGACGCTGCTGCTGGCCCTGAAGGTCCCGGAGACCGGGCCCGGGCGCGTGCCGGGCACAGCCGGCGGCGGAGGGCTCGGCCTGGTCCTGCGGGACCGTACCTTCATGGTCTTCGTCGGCCTCACCCTGCTCGGCTGGACCATGATCGAGACCAACAAGATGCTGCCGGCCGCGCTCGTCGCCGACGGGCTGGACGTCACCTCCTACGGGCAGGTGATCGTCGTCAACATGGCGCTGATCGTGGCCGGCCAGCTCTTCCTTCCCAACCTGCTGGCCCGGTTCCGTCCCGACCGGGTGCTCGCCGTCTCGGCCCTGTTCGCCGGGGCCGGCTTCGGGCTCGCCGCGCTCGCGGACACCCTGTGGGCGTACGCGCTGACGGTCGCCGTCTGGACGGTCGGCGAGATGCTGATGACCCTCGCCAACTCCACCCTCACCGTCGCCCTCTCGCCCCCTGCTGCCCGCGGCCGCTACCAGGGCGTGTTCGGCTCCGGCCTGACCGGCGCGATGTTCCTCGGCCCGACCCTGGGCGGCCTGGTCACCCAGTACCTCGGGACGAGTGCCCTGTGGTTCGGCGTCCTCCTGCTCGGCCTCCTGCTCGCCGGCGCCCACCTGCTGGCCGGCGCGGCCCGCAGCCGCCGTACCGGGCTCGGGGCTGCCGGGGTGGTGGTCGACGGGACGACGCGCGGACGCTGAGGGGCGGCGGCGCGCGGGCACGGGGCCCCGGTGTCAGAGCCCGCCGCCGCGCCAGATGTTGTCGAACGCCGCGCCCTCGATCGAGCGGCGCCGGCGGACGGCGTCCAGCTCCCGGACCGCGTCGTGGACGGCCGCGAGGACGGTGGCCACGGCGTCGTCGGCGATGTCGGGGAGGTCGCCGGGCCCGTCGGGGGTCGCGATGCCCGCGGCGGCGGCGAGGGTGGTGAGGACCGGCTCCCGGGTGGCCCAACGGCCCGCCGGGTCGGGCCGGGCGGGTGAGCCGGCCGGAGCCCTGCGGCCCGGACGGTGGCGGTGACCGGGCGCGTCACCGGGATCGCGCGCCGCCCGGTAGGCCGCCGCCAGACCACGGCCCCGGCGCCACAGCCAGTCCTCGACCGATTCGTACGGCGGCTCGGGGCGGAGGTCGGCGGCGGCCCGGTCCAGCAGCGGATCGGCGACGGTCGGCCGCAGGCGTGGCAGGATCCGGTCCTGCTCGTCCAGCCCGGCGGCCTCCAGGCCGAGCAGGTCGATCAGTTCGGCCCCCGCGAGCGCGAGCGACAGCTCGCCCTGCTCCGGGGACGGACCCGATCCGGGGTCGAGGGCGACGGTCAGCAGGTCCTGCGCTGTGGTGGCCGGCATGCCGCCAGGCTACGGCGGCCCGGCGCGCCCCGCAGGCGGACCGCTCGACCCGGCGCCGCGCGAGTGCCCGACGCGCCGTCAGCCCTCGGGCGGGGTCTACGAAGTCCGCCGGGTCCGCGACGCTCCCCCAGCCCTTCGGTCGGGAGGTGCCCCCACCTGGACGCATGCCCGAATCACCCGAGTACGAACCGGTACGAGGGCGATCCGGGCGGACGCCCGGCCGGAGGCTGGGGGAGCCGCGGCCTGATCCGACGCGACTGTGCCAACACGCCCTGGCGCAGGGCAGCCGCCGGGCGGCGGGGGCCTCCCGAGGCCGGGGCCCGGGCCGCGCGTCCGGAGCGGACTGCTGCGGCGGTCGGTCCGGGGGCGCCGCATCCGCGGTTACCCGCGCGCCGCGACCCCCGCGAGCAGGCCGTCCACCACGGCGTCCACCGTGCCGTCCAGGTCCGCCCGCGCGATCATGCCGCTGTTCAGCAGGACGGCCAGCCCGTGCACGGTGGCGAACACCAGCCGGCCCGCGGCCTCGGTGTCCTGCTGCGCTAACTCCCCGCTGCGGCAAGCGGATTCGACGACGGCGAACGGCACGGCGTAGGCGGCCCGGGCTGCCGTCAGGGTGTCGTCCGCACCCTCGCGGTGCTTCCGGGCGTACATCAGTTCCAGCAGGGGCATCCGCTCGTCCGCGAAGTCGACGTAGGCGTGCGTGATCGCCCGCAGCCGGGCGCCGAACTCCTCGGGCGCCGCGCGGATCGCCTCGTCCAGGCGGTGCGCCAGCAGGTCGAAGCCGCGTCGGCCGAGCGCGTCGAGCAGCGCCGCCCGGTCGGCGAAGTGCCGCCGCGGTGCGGCGTGGCTGACGCCGACCGCGCGGGCCAGCTCGCGCAGCGAGAGTGAGTGCGCTCCGCCGGCCAGCACCGCCTCCTCGGCCGCGTCCAGCAGTGCCGTCCGAAGGCTGCCGTGGTGATAGGTCCGTTCCTGCATGATCGAAGGATAGTCGCCCCGATGTTGTCGTTGACAACATCGTTTCGGCGCGCCACCCTGGTCCCATGAACACACCGAACCGGAAGTGGACCGCCGCCGACCTTCCCCCGCAGGCCGGCCGCACGATCGTGGTCACCGGCGCCACCAGCGGCCTGGGCGCGATCACCGCCCGCGAACTCGCCGGGGCGGGCGCCCACGTGGTGCTGGCGGTGCGCGACACCGCGCGCGGCGAGCGCCTGGCGCGCAGCCTGCCGGGCAGCACCGAGGTGCGCCACCTCGACCTGGCGGACCTGTCCTCGGTCCGGGCGTTCGCCGCGGGATGGGACGGCCCGCTGGACGTCCTGGTCAACAACGCCGGCGTGATGGCCATCCCCGAGCGGCGCACCGCCGACGGCTTCGAGATGCAGCTCGCCACCAACCACCTCGGGCCGTTCGCCCTCACCAACCTGCTGCTCCCGCGGATCACCGACCGGGTCGTCAGCGTCGCCTCCAACGCACACCGGCGTCCGGGCGTGGACATCGACTTCGAGGACCTCAACTCCGAGCGCGACTACCGCCCGTGGCGGGCCTACCAGCAGTCCAAACTGGCCGACCTGCTGTTCGTCCGCGAGCTGCAGCGCAGGCTCACCGAGGCCGGGTCACCGGTCACCGCGCACGCCGCCCACCCGGGCTACGCCGCCACCAACCTGCAGAGCGGCTCCGCCGGCGCCGCGCAGCGGGCGATGATGGCGGTGGCCAACCGGCTGGTCGCCCAGTCCGACGCGATGGGGGCGCTGCCCACCCTGTACGCGGTGACCCAGCCCCTTCCGGGCGGCAGCTACACCGGCCCCGGCGGCCGCGGCGAGCTGCGCGGGTACCCGGCGCCCGCGCGGCTGAGCCCGCACGCCCAGGACGACGGGCGGGCCCGCCGGCTGTGGGAGGCGTCCGAGCGGCTCACCGGCGTGGGCTTCCCCGACCTGGGCTGAGCCGGGCGCCCGCCCGCCGATCTTCCGCGTACCCTCGTTCCCGTGTCCGCCTCGCCCCTGCACCGCGTCGCCGTCCTCGTGCTGGAGGGGGCGAAACCCCTCGACGTCGGGATCCCCGCGCAGGTGTTCACCACCCGCGCGAGCATGCCGTACGAGGTCCGGGTCTGCGGTGCGGCGCCCGGCCTGGTGGCGGGCGGGGACGGGCTGTCGTACGCCGTCGCGCACGGGCTGGAGGCGCTGGCGTGGGCCGACATCGTCTTCGTGCCCGGCTACCGCCACCCGGACCGCGAGGATCCGCCGCCGGCGGTGGTCGAGGCGCTGATCGCCGCGCACGCGCGGGGCGCGCGGCTCGCCGCCATCTCCACGGGCGCCTTCGCGCTGGCCGCCACCGGTCTGCTCGACGGCAAGCGCGCCACCACGCACTGGCACTACACCCGCGCGCTCGCGGCGCAGCGCCCGCTGGTGCGGGTCGACGAGAACGTGCTGTTCGTGGACGAGGGCAGCGTGCTCACCTCGGCGGGTGCGGCCTCCGGCATCGACCTGTGCCTGCACATCCTGCGCGGCGACCTCGGGGTGGCGGCCTCCAACCACGCGGCCCGGCGGCTGGTCGCGGCGCCGTACCGCAGCGGCGGCCAGGCCCAGTACGTGCCGCGCAGCGTGCCCGAGCCGCTCGGCGAGCGGTTCGCCGCCACCCGGGAGTGGGCGCTGCACCGGCTCGCCGAGCCGCTCACCCTGGAGGCGCTCGCGCGGCACGCGGCGGTGTCGCCGCGCACGTTCTCCCGCCGGTTCGTGGAGGACACGGGGTACACCCCGATGCAGTGGGTGATGCGGGCCCGGATCGACCTGGCCCGCGAGCTGCTGGAGCGCTCGCAGCGCAGTGTCGAGCAGATCGCCGCCGATGTCGGCCTCGGCACCGGCACCAACCTGCGGCTGCACTTCCAGCGCATCCTGGACACCACCCCGAGCGAGTACCGGCGCACCTTCGCCCAGGGCGAGTGAGCCGAGACCGGCCGGTGGCGCTCCCCGGCCGGGCGTGGCGCGATCCTTTCGGACCGTGGCGATCACCCCGCTGTCACCGGCGGGCGGCGCGCGCGAACCTGGTGGCGAACCCGAAAGGACGCCTTCATGACTCGCATCGCCATCAACGGATTCGGCCGCATCGGACGCAACGTGCTGCGCGCGCTGCTGGAGCGCGACAGCGCCCTCGAGGTGGTCGCCGTCAACGACCTCACCGAGCCCGCCACCCTCGCGCGGCTGCTCGCCTACGACACCACGGGGGGCCGGCTCGGCCGTCCGGTCACCGTGGACGGCGACGTGCTGGTGGTCGACGGCCGCCGGATCACCGTGCTCGCCGAGCGCGATCCCGCGCAGCTGCCCTGGGCCGAGCTGGGCGTCGACATCGTGCTGGAGGCGACCGGCCGGTTCACCTCGGCCAAGGACGCCCGCGCCCACCTCGCCGCGGGCGCCGCCCGGGTGCTGGTCAGCGCGCCCTCGGACGGCGCCGACGTCACGCTCGCGTTCGGGGTCAACACCGGCGAATACGACCCGGCGCTGCACACCGTCGTCTCGAACGCCTCCTGCACCACCAACGCGCTGGCCCCGCTGGCCGCGGTGCTGGACGACCTCGCCGGGATCGAGCACGGCTTCATGACCACGGTGCACGCCTACACCCAGGAGCAGAACCTCCAGGACGGTCCGCACCGCGACCCGCGCCGCGCCCGCGCCGCCGCGGTCAACATCGTGCCGACCAGCACGGGCGCCGCCAAGGCCATCGGCCTGGTGCTGCCGAACCTGGCGGGCAAGCTGTCGGGCGACTCGATCCGGGTGCCGGTGCCGGTGGGCTCGATCGTCGAGCTCAACGCCACGGTCGCCCGCGAGGTGTCGCGCGAGGACGTGCTGGCCGCCTACCGCGCCGCCGCGCAGGGCCCGCTGGCCGGCGTGCTGGAGTACTCGGAGGACCCGCTGGTGTCGGCCGACATCGTCGGCAACCCGGCCTCCTCGATCTTCGACTCGGAGCTCACCCGGGTCGACGGCCGCCACGTCAAGGTGGTCGCCTGGTACGACAACGAGTGGGGCTTCTCCAACCGGGTGATCGACACCCTGGAGCTGCTCGCCGCCGGCTGACACCCCGTCCGGCAGCGGGTCGACGCACCCCTGAACATAGGTTAGGCTGCCCTAACTTCTATGAGTGGGGGCTGTTGTGGGGCATGGCTGGGAGGGAGTCGTCCTCAAGCTGATGCGCGGGAAGGACTTCGTGTTCACCGTCACCGGTGCGCAGGACGTCACCGCGCACTGCCGGCGGGTGCACTTCACGGACGGGGGCATGCTCGCGGCCACCGGGGCCCACCCCACCATGTGGGTGCGGGTGTGGTTCCCGGACGCGGGCCGCCCGCACCAGCGCGCCTACACCCTGGTCGACCCGGACCCGGCCGCCGGGACCTTCGCCCTGGAGTTCGCCCTCCACGAAGGCCCGGCCAGCCGGTGGGCGAGCGCGGCGAAGCCCGGTGACACCGTCGCGGCCACCGTGCAGGGCTCCGCCTTCGCGCTCCCCGAGCCGGCGCCCGGGCGGATGTTCCTGATCGGCGACCGCGCCTCCGCCCCGGCGATCAACTCCCTGCTGACCGCCGCGCCCGAGGTGCCGGCCACCGTCTGGCTGGAGACCCAGCACGACAGCGACCGGCAGCTGCCCCTCCGGATCCGCCCGGCCCGCCACCAGGTGCACCGCCTGCCCCGCCAGGACGGCGGCGCGCACCTCGCCGCCCGGGTCCGCGCCGACCTGCCCGCCCTCCTCGGCGACCCGGCGACCGCCTACGTCTGGATCGCCTGCGACACCGCCACCACCCGCACCTTGGCCCAGTTCGTCCGCCGGGACCTCGCCGTCCCCAGGTCGCAGGTGCACGCCCAGGGCTACTGGCGCCCCTGAGCCCGGCCCCGGCCGGGCTCAGGGGCGCCGGGCTCAGTGCCCCGGCAGCGTGGTGGGCCCGCCGGTCAGGGTGATCCGGAGCGCGTCCGGGTCCAGGCGCAGGGCGGTGGCGGTCAACCCGAGGCGTTCGGCCTTCGCGCTCTCCTCGCCGAAACCGGCCGCGCCACCGACCCCGCCACCGGTCCCGCCGCCGGCGCCGCCGAGGCCGCCGAGCGCCTCGGGCGAGACCGGGCGTCCGAGGACGGTCGTCGAGACGACCGGCAGCGTGACCTTGCCGGCGGTCAGCTCCGGACGCAGTGTCACCGTCCCCAGCCCGCCGCGGCCCAGCGGGACCTCGATCACGCCGCTCCCGGGGTCGGCCGTGACCTGCCCGACCGGCAGCGAGGGCACCGCCGCCTGCACCGCCGCGCCGATCGAGGCCAGCGGCACGGTCACCTCGGCCCGGATGCCGCCCACGCCGGTCACCGCACCGAGCCGGACGTCGTCCAGCCGGGCCCGGACCGACAGCCCGGCCAGCCGGCCGAACCGCGCCCGGTCGCTGCCGATGTCCAGGTGCGGGATCCGGCGCCGCACCACGTCCCAGAGCACCGGACCGCCGCCGGTACCGACCGTGGCGCCGTCACCGAGTGCCGGGGCCGCCGCGAGCACCCGACCGCGCAGCACCCGGCGGGCCGTCAACTCCCCGATCCCGCAGGCTGCCACCAGCAGCAGTCCGGCCACCGCCGCGGCCAGCACGGCGCGCCGCCGGCGCGGGCCCGTACGGCGCGGACCGGTACGGCGTCCGGGTGCCCGCCGCAGCAGCGCCGCCGTCACCGCTCCACCTCCGCCGCCGCGGCGTCCGCCACCGCAGCGTCCGCCGGGCCCTCCGGATCCAGGTGCGGCAGCAGCCGGTCCAGCCGGGCGGGGATCCACCAGTTGGCCCGCCCGAACAGGTACATCGCCGAGGGCACCAGCAGCAGCCGCACCACCGTGGCGTCGATCACCACGCTGACGCCCAGCCCGAGCGCGAGCATCTTGACCACCGTGTTGGTGGACAGCAGGAAGGCGAGGAAGACGCTGGTCATGATGACGGCCGCGCAGGTGATCACCCGGGCCGTGGCGGCCAGTCCGGAGGCGACGGCCGACCGGTTGTCCCCGCCGCGCAGCCAGTTCTCGCGGATCCGGGAGAGCAGGAAGACCTCGTAGTCCATCGACAGCCCGAACACGATCGCGAACATCATCGTCGGGACGTACGACTCGACCGGCCCCCGCTCGGCGACGCCCAGCAGCCCCGCGCCCCAGCCCCACTGGAACACCGCCACCACGACGCCGTACGAGGCGGTGATCGAGAGCAGGTTCAGCGCCGCGGCCTGCACCGCGACCAGGACGCTGCGGAAGACGGTGAGCAGCAGCAGGAAGGCCGCCGCCACCACCACGCCCATGACCAGCGGCAGCCGGGCGGACAGGGTGTCGGTGAACGCCTGCCCGGTGGCGGTCGGCCCGGTCAGGTAGCCGGTCGCGCCGGTCCCGGCCAGCGCCTCGGGCAGCACGTCGTCCTGGAGCCGGTGGACCAGATCGGCGGTGGCGCCGCTCCGCGGCTCGGACGCCGGGGTGACGGTGGTGACCAGCAGCGCACGGTCCTCGCTCGGCACCGGCCCGCCCACCGAGGCGACCCCGGGCACGGCGGCCAGCCGATCGCGCAGCGCCCCGGCGAGCGCCTGCTGCCGGGCCGGGTCCGCGATCTGCCCGCTGTCGAGCTGGGTCACCACGGTCAGCGGGCCGTTGGCGCCGGGCCCGAACGCGGCCGCGACCAGGTCGTGCGCCCGCCGGGCGGTGTTGGTCGGCGGCTGCGAACCGCCGTCCAGGTGGCCGAGCCGCAGCGAGGCGACCGGGACGGTGAGCAGGCCCAGCACCAGCAGCCCACCGGTGAGGAACACCCACGGGCGCCGCCCGACCGTTCCTGCCCAGCGGTGCCACAGATCCGCCTCCCCGGTCGGCTCGGCCACCGGCCGGCGCACCCGCAGCCGGTCGATCCGGTGGCCCAGCAGCCCGAGCAGGGCGGGGGCCAGGGTGAGCGAGGCGGCGGCCGCGACCAGCACGGTGAGCGCCGCCGCCGCGCCCAGCGACCCGATGAGACCGACCCCGGAGGCGGCCAGCCCGGCCAGCGCGATGGCCACCGTGACGGCCGCGACGATCACCGCACGGCCACTGGTCGCCACCGCCCGCCCCACCGCCTCCGCCGGCGCCGACCCCGCCGCCAGCAGTGCCCGGTACCGGGTGGTCAGGAAGAGCGCGTAGTCGATGCCGACCCCCAGGCCCATCATCGCCGCCAGCGTCGGCGCGGCCTGCCCGAAGTCGACCCCCGCCGCCAGCAGGCCGAGCCCGCCCAGGCCGACCGCCAGCCCGGCCACCGCCGTCAGCAGCGGCAATCCCGTCGCGGCGACGCTGCCGAATCCCACCAGCAGCACCAGCACGGCGACCGCCAGCCCGATCGCCTCCGACACCCGGTCCGCCGACCCTGCCAAGGCGAGCTGCCCCAGCGGATTGCCGTACTCGACCTGGACCCCGGCCGCCCGCAGCGGCGCCACCGCGGCGTCCACCCCGGCCAGGTAGCCGCGGTCGAACCCGGCCGGGTTCCCGTCGAACCGTACGGTCACGGTGGCGGTCGCCCCGTCCGCCGACACCGCGCCCGGCGTCCCGAACGGCTCCGCGACCGACAGCACCGCCGGCAGCCGGCCGAGGCCCTCGACGGCGGCCGCGACCTCGGCCCGGTGGGCCACCAGCGGCGCCTGCCCCGGCTGCGTGCGCAGCACCACCGGTGCGGCCACCCCGGCGCCGCCCGGGCCGCCGTGCGCCGCCAGCAGGTCGGCGCCGGTGGCGGAGCTGGTCCCCGGCAGCGAGAAGCTGTCCGCGAAGGTGCCGCCCCAGCGGGCGTCGGCCACCCCCACGGCAGCCAGCAGGGCGACCCAGAGGAGCACGACGTACCAGGCACGCCGGGCGCACCAGCGGCCGGCCCGGTGCAGCAGACCGGGCGGGCCGGCCACGGGGAGGTCCGGGTCCGCGGCGCGGGTCCCGGTGTTCGAAGGCGAAGTCATGGCCCCACCGTCCGCCACCCCGGTAAGGGCGGTGTCGGCGCCGTGTTCGGGGAATGTACGGGCCGGCGGCCCCCGCCCGGCCCGACCCCGCGGCCCGGTTAGCATCGAACCCGCTCCGTGGCCGCCGGCCGACCCGCCCGACCCGGCCGCCCGGGCCCGGCCCGCACCGGACGCACACGCACGGATGTCGAGACCCGAGGAGCAGCGGTGACCGAAGCCAAGGGCCTGGTCCTGATCGTCGAGGACGAACGGCACATCGCCGACGTCCAGCGGCTCTACCTGACCCGCGAAGGCTTCGGCGTGCACGTGGAGAGCGACGGCGCCGCGGGCCTCGCCGCCGCCCGGCGGATGAGCCCGGTCGCCATCGTGCTGGACATCGGGCTCCCGGGCCTGGACGGCATCGCGTTCTGCCGGGCCCTGCGCGAGGCCGACGACTGGACCCCCGTCCTGCTGGTCACCGCCCGCGGCGAGGAGGCCGACCGGATCCTCGGCCTGGAACTCGGCGCCGACGACTACCTCACCAAACCGTTCTCCCCGCGCGAACTGGTCGCCCGGGTCAGGACCGTGCTGCGCCGCGCCTACGGGCCGCCCCGCCGGGCGGTCGGCGGCCACGGCCGGATCGCCCTCGACCCCGCCACCCGGACCGTGCGATGCGACGGCGTGCCGGTCGACCTCACCGCCACCGAGTTCAACCTCCTCGCCCACCTGCTGCGCCACCCCGGCCAGGTCTTCACCCGCGAGCAACTGCTCGCCCAGGTCTGGGGCTACCCCCGCTACCGCGACACCCGGATGGTCGACGTGTTCGTCTCCCAGCTGCGCGCCAAACTCGGCGAGGCCGGCTGCATCCGCACCGTCCGCGGGGTCGGCTACAGCGCCACGGACCCGGCCCGGTGAGCCGCCCGCACCCGCCCCGCCGGCCCGGCCCGCTGGCCCGCAGCCTGGTCCTGCTCACCACCGCCGTCGCCGCCCTGGCGGTCGCCCTCACCGGCCTGATCGCCTGGCAGACCGCCGCCGACGGCGCCGAGCAGCGCGAACGGGAGTCCCTGGCCCGCCAGGCCACCGGGCTCAGCCACCTGCCCGGCCTCTCCGAGCTGGTCTTCGACCGGGCCCAGGAGCTCTCCGGCCCCAACGGCGTGCAACTCGCCGTCATCACCCCCGACGGCGCCGTCCGCGGCACCGCCACCCCGGCCGTCGACACCGCCTCCAAGGCCGCGCTGCTGGCCGGCCGGCCGGTCTCCACCGACAGTGTCCTCGGCGGCCAGGAGGTGCTGCTGATCGGGCGGCCCGACGTGCGCGGCGGCGCCGTGGTGCTCACCGAGCCGGCCGCCGTGGTCGCCCGCAACACCGACCGGATCCGCCGCAACACCCTGCTGCCGCTGATCGCCGGCATGCTCGGCGCCGCCCTCGCCGGCGCCGTGCTGGCCCGCCGGATCGCCCGGCCGCTGGGCGCGGCCGCCGCCGCGGCGCACCGCCTCGCCGAGGGCGAGCGCGGTGTGCCGGCCCCCGCCGACGGGCCGCGCGAGGCCGCCGAGATCGGCCGCGCGCTGGTCGTCCTCGACACCGCCCTCGCCCGCGGCGAGCAGCAGCGGCACCGGTTCCTGCTCTCCGTCTCGCACGAGCTGCGCACCCCGCTCACGGCGCTCCAGGGGTACGCCGAGGCGCTCGCCGACGGGATGGTCGAACCGGACCGGCTGCCCGAGGTCGGGCGCACCCTGGCCGAGGAGACCCGCCGGCTGGACCGCTTCCTGGAGGACCTGCTCGCCCTCGCCCGGCTGGAGGCCGAGGACTTCCGCCTCGACCTCGCCACCACCGACCTCGCCGCGCTCACCGCCGACGCGGCCGCCTTCTGGGCCGAACCCTGCGAGCGCGCGGGGGTCGAGCTGCGCACCGAGCGGCCACCCGGTACGGCGCCGGCCCGTACCGACGCCTTCCGGGTCCGCCAGCTGGTCGACGGCCTGATCCGCAACGCGCTGCGGGCCGCCCCGGACGGCGGGACGGTGGTGCTGGCCGTGCGTACGACCCCGGCTGGCGGCGCCGAACTCGAGGTCCGCGACAGTGGCCCCGGCCTGGACGAGGACGACCTCCTGGTCGCCTTCGACAGCGGCGCCCTGCACGAGCGCTACCGCACCACCCGCCCCGTCGGCAGCGGCATCGGACTTGCCATCGCCCACCGCCTCACCACCCGCCTCGGCGGCACCATCACCGCCCGCGCCCACGGCCCGGAGGGCGGCGCCGCCTTCACCGTCACCCTCCCCCCTGCGGACCAGGCCCCGCCGTCGCGCCGCTGAGCCGGGAACGGCGGACGGGCGGTCCCCGGGGCGAGGGATCGCCCCGGGGACCGCCCGGGTGGAGCGGGGGCCGGCTCAGAACTGGGTGCTGAGGGTGACTCCGCTGAAGTCGGTGACCGCGTACAGGCTGAGGTAGCGGTAGCCGGCGGTCGGGTTGGTGACGGTGAGGGACTGGGTGGTGCCGGCGGCGGTCGAGGAGGCGGTGAAGGCCTTCGGCGAGGCCCAGTTGTCCGCGTTGTAGTACAGGTACGCGGTGCCGGTGCCGCCGGAGGCGGTGACCTTCAGCGTGCTGGTGCCGGCCGGCAGGTAGATGTACAGGTAGTCGAGGTTGCCGGCGGTGGCGGCCCGGCCGCTGCGGGAGCAGTTCTGGCCCATCGCGTCGGCGCGCTGGTCGGTGCAGGTCGGCAGGGTGACCGGGCCGGCGGTGGTGACGGTGACCGAGGTCGGGGTGGAGGCGCTGCGGCCGGTGTCGTCGGTGACGGTCAGGGCGACGGTGTAGGTGCCGGCGGCCGCGTAGGTGTGGCTCGGGTTGCGCAGGTCGGAGGAGCTGCCGTCGCCGAAGGTCCAGTGCCAGGAGGTGATCCGGCCGGGGCCGGTCTGCACCGAGGTGTCGGACAGCGTGACGGTGCCGCCGCTCACCGACTGGTTGAACAGGGCGGTGGGGCCGGCGGCGAAGCAGGCGCCCCCGGCGCAGGCGGTCAGCCAGCTGTCGAAGTCGGCGTCGTAGCGGGTGCCGAGGGAGTTGTAGACCGCGTAGCCGCCGGCGTAGTCACCGGTGCGGAAGTGGCCCAGCATGGCCTGGACGTCGGCCGGGTGCTTCTCGACCATGTACCGGACGGCGAGGTAGCCCCACGGGTAGACCCGGGTCGAGTCGGAGTTGCCGTACGTGTTCTGGAAGATGGTGCTGAGCTTGTAGGTGTGGTTGCCCGCCTCGGTCATCGCCTGGGTGTCGGTCAGACCCCGGTAGGCGTAGGACTCGTACTCGGCGACCCCTTCGATCCACCAGATGTCCGGGACGGAGATCTCGGTGCCGAAGTTGCCCTTCATGTCGTAGATGCCGTCGAGGTAGTGGGTGTACTCGTGGTTGAGGTTCCACACGTTGGCGGGGAAGCTGTCGTTCCAGGACTTCTGGTACATCACCGACACGGCCTGGTTGTTGGGGTCGGTCGGGTCCATCACGGTCTGGCCGCCGTTGTCGGTGGAGTTGCCGTAGATCGCCCAGGAGTAGGTGAGGTAGTCGGCCTGGTTGGCGAAGACGGCCAGCGTGATGGTCTTGTTGTACGGATTGACCGGGCCGCTGTCCTTGACCAGGTTGTGGAAGAAGGTGTCCTCACCGCGCAGGCTGGTGCAGACGGCGGCCAGGTCGGCGGGGGAGAGCGCCTCGGTCACGATGGTGCGGTTGTCGCAGACCAGTTGGTTGGGCAGCACGGTCGCGGTGAGCTTGGCGGTCAGGTCGCAGGTCTTGTAGTACGAACACTGCCCGGGGTCGTAGGCGTTGGCCTGGTAGGCGGTGTGGACGTACAGCGGCCCGGTCCGGCCGAGGATCTGGGTGGCGTCCAGGATCTGCTTGACCAGCGGTTTGGCCACCGCCTCGACGGTGGCGCCGTCGCCGGCCATCCGGGCCAGGTCGTTGCCCGCGTTGGTGTCCAGGAAGGCGTTCGGGCCGCCGAGCAGGTCCTGGT
This sequence comes from Kitasatospora sp. NPDC094015, assembly GCF_040304075.1. NCBI lineage: Bacteria > Bacillati > Actinomycetota > Actinomycetes > Kitasatosporales > Streptomycetaceae > Kitasatospora > Kitasatospora sp. NPDC094015. Next base: position 55,566 of record NZ_JBEOUL010000010.1, on the reverse strand, counting down.
GGTCGAGCGCGAACTTGCCGAGCACGCCGACGATGGCCGGGTCGGCGCCGACCGCGGCGACGAAGTCCGGGTTCCAGTTGGCCCGCCACAGCGGCGCGGACAGCACCGAGTTGACCGCGTTCACCATCTTGGGGAAGGCGTTGTACGAGTTGTCGTAGCCGCTCAGCACCTGCTGGTAGACCTTCAGGTACTGGCCCTGCAGGTTGGCGCTGTCGGTGAGGATCAGCACCTCCTTGAGCACCGTGCCGTTGGCGTCCGTGACGTCGCGCCAGTGGCCGCCGGCGAAGAACGCGTCCAGCGCGGCCTTGGTGGCGTTGGTGAGGGTGGAGTCGTACCCGCCGACCGCGCCGCTGTTGTTGGACTGGACGTAGTAGCCGGCCCGCAGGAACAGCACCAGCTGCAGGATCGAGGACGAGTTGTCCCCGCCGTAGCCGCCCGCCAGGCTCTGGAAGGCGTTGGCGACGGTCACCATCTTGGCCTGCTTGAAGATGGCACCCGCGTCGGTGCCGGTGACGTTGAACAGCGTGTTGACGCAGTCGGTGGTCGAGGACTTGAGGAAGGCGACCAGGTCGGCGCCGCTGCGGCTGCCGAAGTCGGCCGGGGTGCAGGTCTGCGCGGCGAGCGCCGACCTGGCGCCCGGGGCCGCGGCGGGGGCACCGGCCGAGGGCTTGACCGGGGCGGCGTCCGAGCGGCCCGGGCGGGGCGCGGTCTGGTACGCGGTGCCGGCCGGCTGGCCCATCACCGCCTGGCCGAGCAGGGCGGGCGGCAGCGGGGCGGCGGCCGGCGCGTGCTCGTCGTCGTCGGTCGCGACCAGCTGGCCGAGCGGCTCGGGGACGGCGCTCGACGCGGTGGCGGGTGCCACGGCGGCGGGGGCGCCACCGGCCCGGACGGGGGAAGGGGCGGCCACGGCCGTGGCCGGCATCAGGGTGGCGGCGGTCGCACAGCCGGCGACGACGCCGGCCACGAGGGTGGGGAGCGGTATGCGTATGCGCACTGCGGGACCTTCTCCTGTGGGGGGAGCTCACCGGGCGTCGGAGATGAAGCCTGGGGGGTGACGACGTGAATCCTGGCACCGGGTCGGGCATCAGAACAATGTCACAGGTCATATGACATCGTGTCGGCGCGGCATAACACCTTTACGGCGCCATGGCGCACCCGCTCACGGCGCCATGGCGCACCCGTTCCCTGCGCCCGAGCGCACCCGGCCGGCCGCCTGCGCTCAGGCGCCGCCGGGGCCCGGCCGGTAGGTGCGGGCGGCCCAGGCCCGGTAGTGCGGCGACACGGCCACCAGGGCCCGGTAGGCGGAGGCGGCGGAGCCGAACAGCGTCTCCACCTCCTCCTCGTCCACCGCCTCCCGGCGCCAGACCAGCAGTTGGCGGAACCAGATCGGCGTTCCCGCCAGCGGCTTCACCACCACGTCGAGCAGCGGGCGGGTGGTCGCCTGGACGACCGAGATGCCCAGACCGGTCGCGATCAGCTCCTGCAACTCCAGCCGCCCGCCCAGGAATTCGTGCACCGTCGTGGGCGCGAAACCGGCCGCCGCACAGGCGCCGTGGAACACCGCGTGCCACCCCGCCCCGTCGTCCGGCGTCAGCAGCCAGGTCTCGGCCGCCAGATCGGCCAGGGCGATCTCGGTCCGGTGGCGGAGCCGGTGCCCGGCCGGCAACGCCACGAAGGTCGGCTCGGTGGCGATGCTGCGGTGCGCGACCGCGGGGGAGTGCCGCACCTCGCGCCCGGGGTAGTCCACCGCCAGACCGGCGTCCGCCCCGCCCTGTTCCAGCAGGTCGAGGATGTCCGAGGACCGGTAGACGCTGCTCACCGAGAGCCGCAGGGCCGGCCGCTGGCGCCGGGCCCGGGTGAGCAGGCCGGGCAGGACGGGGGAGAGGGTGGCCGCCAGCCGCAGCATCCGGGGGGCGGGGGCGTCTCCCGCCGAGCCCCGGCGGCCCAGCCGGTCGGCGCGGGCCAGCACCTCGCGCGCGTCCGCGAGCACCTCGAGGCCGAAGCAGGTCGGCAGCACGCCCGAGGCCGCGCGTTCGAACAGCGGGGCTCCCAAGTACCGCTCGATCCGGCGCAGTTGCGTGCTGGTCGCCGGCTGCGAGGCCCCGAGCAGCGCCGCCGCGCGGCCGACGCTGCCGGTGTCGGCGATCGCGCACAGCACCCGCAGGTGCCGAAGCTCCAACTCCATGGGCCCCTCCTCAACCGGCGGCGTGCTCTCCCCGCCGGTTGCGCCGAGCGGCCGCCGTCGACCTGGTGCCATGGCATGCGTGACATGGCATTGTTCGCGCTCACCTTCGCGGCGCGGCCCTGCCGCGTCAAGCCCGGTCCGGCCCCCGGGCGCCACCGCGCCCCGCCCGGATCCGATGCCGCCGCCAGGCGTCGTCCCGTCACCCGACCGGGCCCGATGCGGCCCGCCGAGGTTTTCCGGCGCCCCGACCGGGTGAGACGCGGAGCATGGGCAACTATGTGATCACTGTTCCCGGGACGGTCCGGCGGCCGATGGACGAGCGGGCGCGCCGCGCGCTGCTCGCCGTGGTGCACGGGGCGGACCCGGAGGAGGTCGGCGCCGAGGTGCCCGACCTGGATGTGCTGACCCTTGATGAACCCGAGGGGACCTTCGTGCTCCGGCTGGAGGTGGAAGCGGCCGACCGCGGCGCCGCCGGGGAGGCCGCCTCCGACCTGGCCCGGCGGGCACTCGCGGCGGCCGGGTACGACGGGGACACGGCGGCCATCGGCACCCCGGCGGTCACCGGCATCGACACCGGCTGACCCGGCCCGCTCCCGCGACCCGCGGCCGGCCCGGCATCCACCAGCCGGGCCGGCCGCGGCTGTGCGCCACCCCGTGCCGTCCGGCCCGTCCGACGGTCAGGCCGGGTCCCGCCCGAGGAAGGCCGCCAGCTGGTCGTACAGCGGTGCGTCCGGCCCGGCCGGGACCTCCGGGCCGAAAGCCTTGCCGGCGCTCTCGTCGCCCCGGAACTCGGGCCGCAGTGCCGTCCGGGCCCAGTCGAGCGAGGAGCGCCCGACCTCCTGGTCGAACGCGGGGGTGCGGCCGGTGGCGCGGGCCAGGTCCCAGGCGTGGACGGCGAATTCGGCGATCTGCTGGTCCACGGGGAAGCGTGCGGGCAGGGTGCCCATCCCCGGGAGTTCGACCGTCCCGCCGAGGTCGCCGGCCTGCCGCCAGGCCGCCACCAGCGCGTCGGCCCCGCTGCGGAAGGCCTCGGCCCGGTCGTCGTCCGCGGGCCCGGACGCGGGCCCGTCGCCCGGGGTGGCGCCGGTGGCCCGGGCGGTGAACTGCCGCAGGTCGTCGAGCAGATGGTCGATCAGCTCGGTGGCGGTCCAGGACCGGCACGGTGTCGGGTTGCCCAACTCGTCGTCCCGCACGTCCGCGACGGCCGATCCGGCCTGGTTGAGGGCGCGTGCGAGGAGGTCGACCGGGTCACTGGGTGGCGTCATGGCCCCAGTCTGCTGGAGCGGCGTCCCCGCCGGTGCGGCACCACGCGGGCCCGGTGGCCGGTCGTTCAGGCCGGTGCGCCGGGAAAGCGGAACGGGCCGTCACCGATGGTTCGGTGACGGCCCGTTCCGAGCGGGGTGCTCACGCGGCCAGGCTGTCGAGGGCCTGGCGCGCCCGCTTCTGCACGCGCTCGGCGCGGTTCTTGAGCCGCAGTGCGCGGACCAGGCGGTCCTGCTCGGCGGTCCGCAGGCGCTCGTCGATGGTCGCCCGGATGGCGTCGAAGTGGTAACTCATGGTGGATCTCCCCCTGCGTGACGGGTGCCGTCGGCATCGACCTGATGCCCGTTCCACGGCCGCCCTGACGCTTCTGATTCTACACCAAGACGCGGGTGAACGCCTTCCATTAAAGGCCCGATTGCGGTTCACCTCCTGTTAATCGAAGGTCCGACGGGGATCGAAGGGCTGAATCGACGCCGACAACCGGCGGGGAGGCCCGGTTGCCCCCTCGGTCGGTCCGCCGCGACCCCGGCTGCGTCCCGGTAGCCGAGTTGCGTAGATCTACCGATGTCCGCCCAGGCCGGCCCGGCCAGACTCGACGCCGGACGGCCGGCCGCCGCCCGCGCGCCGCGACCGCACGCGCCCGGCCGTCGCGATCCTCCGTCCTTCCCCGATCCGCCCCTGTGGAGACCCTCGTGAAGCTCCGGACCGCCCTGAGTGCCGTCGCGCTCGGCGTCACCGTCCTGACCGCCGTTCCCGCGGCCGTCCTGCCGCAGGCCGCGTCCGCGGCCGACTGCTACACCTCGTGCGACCCCTGGGACTACGACTACTCCGGCGACGACTTCGTGCTCGACCTCGACACCGTCCCGGCGGACGGCACGCCACTGCCCGACGACGACGTGATCCGGGTGATCGGGCACCCGCAGCCGGACCCGGAGCCGATCCAGCCGGAGTGGTTCCCGGTCGGCGGCGGTTCCAGCGCCTCGGCCCCCGGCACCCGGGCCACCCCGGTGCGGCTCGTCAACAAGAAGGTGATCCGCAAGGACTGCCTGCTGAACCCGTACGACCACCCGGCCACGATCAAGTCCACGGCCACCTACTCCGTGTCGTACAAGGTGAGCATGCAGCTCGGGCTGGAGGCCATGAACGCGCTGAAGCTCACCGTCGGGCACGAGCTCAACACCGTGGACACCGCATCCACCGAGGTCTCCGTGGAGATCCCGCCGCACGGCACCTGGGCGCTCGGAGTGGAGTACCAGACCGTCGAGTACGCCATCACCACCACGGCTCTCGGCGGCCTGAGCGACACCGTCTACGTGACCGTCACCCAGCCGACCGGGACGCTGATCTCCGGCCCCTGCTGATCACCGCGCCGTCGTGGGTCGCGTTCGGGGTCCGGTCGGACCGCCCGGCTGCTCGCCGCCGGTGCGGTGATCGGGCCCCGTCCTGCGGTCAGGCCCCCGTGGCCGGGCCGGGCGGTAGGTGGACGGTCATGATCAGGTGGCAGGTGCCGGTGCCCGCCCCGCGGTAGCTGTGGGCCACGTCGCCCTCGAAGGTGGCGGTGCGCCCGGCGTCGAGGGCGTGCTCGGCGCCGTCCACGACCAGCGTCATCCGGCCGGCCGTCACGCTGACGGTCTCCACCACCCCGGGCCGGTGGGGGTGGCTGGGGTACTCCTCGCCGGGCTCCAGCCGCCAGCGCCAGACCTCCACCGGCGCCGGGCCCGCCGTGGTCAGCATCAGCCGGGCCTCGCCGCCGTGCGGCCCGGTCCACAGCGGTTCCACCGCGTCGGCGGCCACCACCCGGACCCGGCCCTCGGCCGGCCCCTGCATCAGGGCGGACACCGAGATGCCCAGCGTGTCGGCCAGCCGGACCAGGGTGGCCAGGTTCGGGTTGCCCTGCGCCTTCTCCAGCCCCACCAGCGCGCCCTTGCTGACCTGGGCGCGCCGGCTCAGCTCCTCCAGGGACAGGCCGGCGCGGGTGCGGGCCGCCCGGACGTTGTGCGCGACCGTCCGCAGGGCCGCGGCCGTCTCGGTCACCTGACCACCCTCCTCCTGCTTCGACCGGTCGACGGGGCCACGCGGTCGGTCCGTTGGCATCCGTCGGTCGATCCGTTGTACCGTGCGGTCGTTCCACTGACATGGTAGGGGATGTGCCGTGACCGCTCTGCTGCTGGCCCTGGGCAGTTCTCTCGCCTACGGGTGCGCCGACTTCCTCGGCGGCCTCGGCTCCCGCAAGGCCCACGTGCTGCGCACCGTGCTGATCGCCGCCCCGGCCAGCCTCGCGGTCGAACTGCTGCTGTGGCCGGTGCTCGGCGCCTCGTTCAGTGCCGGCGCCGTCGGCTGGGGCGCCGCCTCGGGCGCCGCCTCCGCGGTGGCGTTCGTGCTGCTCTACCGCACCCTGGCGATCGGGCCGATGAACGTCCTGTCGCCGGTCACCGCCCTGGTGTCGGCCGCCCTGCCGGTCGCGGTCGGGCTGCTCCAGGGCGAGCACCTGGGCACCGCCGCGGTGCTCGGCCTGCCGCTCGCGCTGGCCGCGGTGGTGCTGGTCAGCGCCGGGCCCGGCACCGGCGCGGCGCGGCCCTCCCGCACGGCCCTGCTGCTCGCCTTCGGCGCGGGCGCCGCGATCGCCCTCCAGCTGGTCTTCCTGCACCAGGCCCCGAACGACAGCGGCGTGGCCCCCCTGATCGTCGGCCGCGCGGTCTCCTCGGCGGTCACCCTGGCCGCGGCCGGTCTGCTCCGCCACCGGCTGGGCTCCGAGCGGCCCGCCTACGCGATGTCCGCCGCCGCGGGCGTCCTGGACTCGGTGGCGAACCTGCTCTTCCTGCTCGCCGCCCGCAGCGGCAGCCTCACCGCGGTCGCCGTCATCACCGCCCTCTACCCCGCCGGCACCGTGCTGCTCGCCCGCACCGTGCTCGGCGAACGCATCCACCGCACCCAGATCCTGGGCCTGGCCACCGCTGCCGCGGCCGTCACCCTGCTCGCCCTCGGGTGACCTGCGACGAGACCCCGGAATCCGGTTGGCAGACGTACCGTCACCTGCGATCATCGGCGCATGCTCACCCTCAGTGATGATCGCGGCCACCTCTCCTACCTCGTCACCGGCGACGGCCCGCCGGTGGTCCTCGTGCACGCCGGCGTCGCCGACCACCGCATGTGGGACCAGGTCGCGCCCGTCCTCGCAGAGCGACACACCGTCATCCGGTACGACCTGCGGGGCTTCGGCGCCTCCGCGGTGCCCACCGGACCGTTCGGCGAGACCGACGACCTGCTGCGCCTGCTGGACCACCTCGGCCTCGACGCCGTCCATCTGGTCGGCGCGTCCTGGGGCGGCCGGGTGGCGGCCGAGTTCACCCTCGCCCACCCGGGCCGGGTGCGGTCGCTGACCCTGCTCGCGGCGCCCTGGCCGCGGTACGAGTGGTCCGCCGACATGATCGCCTACGACGAGGCGGAGACGGCGGCCCTGGCGGCGGGCGATCTGGACGCCGCGGTCGAGGTCAACCTGGACATGTGGCTGCGCGGGCCCGCCCGGGAGTGGGACGAGGTCGCGTCCGGCGCGGCCGACCGGCTCCGTGACCCGCTGCGCACCTCACTGGTGAACCAGGGCGTGGTGGGGGAGCACGCGCAGGGCGCGACCCCCGCCGACATCACCGCCATCGCCGTCCCCACCCTGGTCGGCGTCGGCACCCTCGACGTCCCCGACTTCCAGGCCATCGCCCGCCGCTACGCCACCGGGATCCCCGGCGCCACCCTGGTCGAGTTCGCCGACGCCGCCCACCTCATCGCCCTGGACGCACCTGCCGAACTCGCCGCGGTGCTCGGCCCGTTCCTCACCGGCCAGGAAGCCTGATCCGGTGCCGGAGCCGTTCCTGATGGCGGTCGAGGACGTCTTCCCGCGCAAGCCCGGCCGGCAGGTCCTGGCGACCGGGTGCGTCGAGCGCGGCCGCGTCCGCCCGGGCGACGAGGTGCAGCTCGTCGGAGCCGGTGGTGGGGCGACCGTCGCGGTCGTCGCCGTCGAGGTGGGCCGGGTGCCCGTCCGTGAGGCGGGTGCGGGCACGAACGTGGCGGTGCAGCTGCCGGCCTCGGTGTCCGGATCGGTTGCGCGGGGTCAGGTGCTCGCGGCGCCCGGCTCCGTCCGCTCCTGCACCGGCTTCACGGCGGACCTGACGCCGATGCCCGAGGAACACGGCGGCGCCGAGATCCGCACCGGCACGGTCCTCCGGTTCCACGTCCTCACGGCCGTCGTCCTCGGCACCGTGACCCTCCCGGAGGGAACCGACGTCCTGCACCCCGTGCACCAGGGCACGGTGACGATCGCGCTCGAATCCCCCGTCGCCCTCGAACCGGGCCGGCGCTTCGCGTACCGCCACCACGGCCGCGCCGCGGGCCAGGGCACCGTGGGCCGGCTCCTGCCCTGAGCCCTCAGGAGACCGAGCGCAGGCGGCCCCGCCCGGTCGTGGCCTTCCGGACGGCCTGCTGCAGTTCGTCGCGGGTCATGGTCGAGCGGTGCGCGATCCCGAGCTCTGTCGCCTTCTCGTACAGCTGGGCCTTGGTCAGCGCGGACAGGTCCTCCTGCGCGCCGGCGGCGGAGACCCGCTTCTTGGAGGCCGGCCTGTCGGTGCCGGCCGCCGGCTTGCCCGCGGTGCTCTTCTTCCCGCCCGCAGCCTTGGGGGCGGCGGCGGCCTTCGGCCCGGCGCGGCGGCCGCGGGGCTCGTCCTTCGCCTCGTCGGCCGCCCCCGCCTTCCCGCCGTGCGCGTCGGCGAGGCTGCGCCGCAGGACGTCCATCAGGTCCACCACGTTGGTGGCCTCCTGCGGCGGGCCCTCGGAGATGACGATCTCGCGGCCGGCCGCCTTGTCCTCGATCAGCTTGCGGACCTGCTCCTCGAAGGTGTCGTGGTAGTCCTCGGGCTTCCAGTCCACCGCGAGCATGTCGATGAGTTGCTCGGCGGTCTTCAACTCCTGCGTGCTGTAGGCGGCCTCGCCGCTGGGGAGGTCGCCGACCTCCTGGCGGGGGTCGCGGACCTCGTCGGCGAAGTGCATGGTGTGCAGCTCCAGCAGGCCGTTCTCGGCGCGGACCGCCGTCAGGTACTCCTTGCCGCGCATGGAGAACATCGCGAGCCCGGCCCGGTTGCTCCGGGCCAGGGCGTCGGTGAGCAGCTGGTAGACCTTGGCGTACTCCTTGCCCTTGGGACCGAGGTAGTACGTCTTGTCGAAGTAGATCGGGTCGACCTGGGTCAGGTCGACGAACCCGGAGACGTCGATGGTGCGGGAGCGTCCGGGGGAGATCTGGTCCAGCTCCTCGGGCTCGACCACGACGTACTCGCCGGCGCCGGTGTCGAAGCCCTTCACGATGTTGCCGAACTCCACCTCCTCGCCGGTGCGCTCGTTGAACCGCTTGTTGCGCACCCGGTCGGAGGTGCCGCGCTCCAGTTGGTGGAAGCGGACCGTGTGGCTGTCGGTGGCGGTGTACAGCGACACCGGCACGGTCACCAGCCCGAAGGTGAGGACTCCGGTCCATACCGGCCTGGCCATGGTCGGCTCCTCTCGCGGTGCTGCGGATCCCACCCCCCCAGCCTGCCGGGTGCCTCCCCACCGGCGCATCCGCTGGTGAGCCGCGCGGGGCCGCCCGGTGGGCCGCCGCGAGGTGCTCGCTTCGCGGCCGGCCGCGAACCGGGCGGAATGCGGGCGTCCGTCCGGGGCAGGTGTCCGTCATGGACCAGGAACGGAGGCCCGGACATGGGTGAGGCGTCGGTGCGGGCCACCGGGTGGGCCCGCTCGTTCCCGATCGCGGGAGGCATCAGGGCGGGGCGGCGGTGGACCCGGATCCACCTGGACTCCCTCGGCTGGACGGCGAGCGCGCCGGACACCGTGGACGCGGTCCTGATCACCGTCTCCGAGCTGCTGACCAACGCCCACGTGCACGCGCACAGCAACGCGGAACTGGTGCTGGTGTGGGACGGGCGGTGCCTGCACGTGTCCGTGCACGACGCCAGCGCCACGCTGCCGGTGCCCCGCGCCGCGGACGGCGAGGCGCTCGGCGGGCGGGGGATGGCCATCGTGGCCGCCCTCGCCGACGAGTGGGAGGTGCGCCGCCAGCAGCGGGGGAAGACGGTCAGCGCCTGCTTCCATCCGCCGGGCGAGAACGACCCGCACGCGCAGGACCGGGCCATGGGGCTGTGCGACCCGGCCGAGCCGGTACCGGAGCCGCCCGGCTGACCGGTGCCCCGGGCGCGGCGGGTGTCAGGACTCGTCGCTGGGCGCGCCGGGCTGCTCGGGCAGCGGGTGGTCGGGCAGAGGGTGCTCGGGCAGTCGGTGGTCGGGCATCGCGTGGCCCGAGCCGGGGTGCTCCTGGGATCCGACGGCGCTTTCGGTGCCGTCGGGTTCGCGCGAGGGTGCGAGCAGGTCGAGCAGCGCACTGACGCTCAGACCGGCCTCGGCCGGATGTCTGAGCCAGGTACCGGTGGCGATCTCGTAGTGGTTGCGGCGTCCGGTGCGGGTGCGGGCGAGGTACCCGGCCTGTTCGAGGTCGGTCACGATCGCCTGCACGGCGCGTTCGGTCAGCTGGGCCTCCTGGGCCACGTCGCGCAGCCGGACGCCGGGGTCGCGTGCGATCGCGGCCAGGACGCGGGCGTGATTGGTGACGAAGGTCCAGTTCGTCCTCGCGGGTTCGTCGATCGCCATGCCTCCACCGTAGGACGAGCGATTCCCTCTTCGCTACATGTGAATCGCGGTTCCGGTATATCTTGACGTGAAAACGTGTTCGTACCACCATGGGAAGTGCCTTCCGTCCGCCACCTCCCACGTTCAAGGACCTGGCCATGACCGAGGATCCGTCCACCACCCCGCCCGGCCCCTCGCACCCGTCCGGCCCGGCGGGCCGCCTGTCCGTCGCGGTGGTCCCGGGACTCTCGCGGCACCTGGCCCGGCTGGTCGGCGAGATCGACATGGACGTGGCCGCCGACCTGCGGGAGACCCTGGAGCGGGCCCTGGCGGACGCCGGTACGGGCCTGGACCTCGACATGTCGGGCGTCACCTTCTGCGACAGCTTCGGCCTCAACACGCTGCTGCGGCTGCGCCTGAGCGCGCTGCGCAGCGGGCGCACGCTGGTCATCGTCCACGCCGGTCCGCAGCTGGCCAAACTGCTCAGCCTCACCGAGACGACCGCCCTGTTCACCGCTCCGCTCAACGGCTCCGCGGCGGCCGGCGGCGCCGGGCCGGCCGGGCGTGAACCTCCCTACGGCGAGGTCCCGTTGCCCTGACCGGCGACCACCGGGCTCAGGCCTCGGCGCCCGAGATGCGGGTCATCAGGCCCACCAGCAGCTCGGCTTCGGCCGCCTCTCGCTCCGGACCGCCCGCGGGCCGCCGCGCCCGGAGGCGTGGATCGGCCGCCCCCGGGTAGCCGACCGGCCGTCGGGCGTCGCCCGGTCGCGACGCCGCCCCGGAGCAGGAGGACCGAACAACTCCATGTCGAGCACGCCATGATGGGCCACTCCCACGCGGTGAGCGGGGCCCTGCTGTACGCGGCCGCCGCCCCCTTCCTGCCGCAGGCGCTGTTCGGCCGGCCGCTGTCGCCCGGCGAGGTGCTGATGGGGACGGTGCTGTGCGCCGGCGCGGCGCTGCTGCCCGACCTCGACCACCACGACGGCACGGTGGCGCACCTCCTCGGCCCGGTCACCCGGACGCTCTGCCGTCTGGTCGCCCGGATCTCCGGCGGCCACCGCCACGCCACCCACTCCCTGCTGTTCGTCGCCCTGGCGGGCTGGGGCACCTGGGCGGCGCTGGCCCGCTGGGGGCGCGGCTTCGCGCTCGGCCTGGGCTTCGTCCTGATCGCGCTGGCCGTCCAGGCCCTGCACCTGCACCCGGGCGGCGCCGGGCCGACCGGCCGGCTCACCACCCTCGGGCTGGCGGCGGTCGGCACGGCCGGGCTGGACACCTGGGTCCCGGCCACCGCCGACCTGCTCCCGTACACGGTGACCCTCGGGGCACTGGCCCACCTCCTCGGCGACTGCCTGACCAAGCAGGGGGCGCCACTGCTGTGGCCGCACCGGCGGCGCTACGAACTCGTGCTGATCCGGCGCACCGGCAACCGGGTGGAGACCCGCTTCCTGGTCCCGCTGATGACGACGGCGGCGTTCGTCCTGGTCTGGCTGGCCGCGTTCGCCCCGGCCGTCCTCACCGGCTGACCCCTCCGCCCGCCTGGGTGTCGGTGGCCGGTGCTAGGTTTCGCCGCGTCGCACGGAACGGGGTAGATGAATGGGCAGGTCGACGGCGGGCCGCCGGAGCGCGGCCACGGTGTGGCGCGGGCTCAACGCGCGCCAGCAGGCGTTCCTGCTCGCCGTCGTCGAGGCCCGGCTCCCGGCCGGGGACGGCGGCTGGATGCTGTTCTCCCTCGACCCGGCACCGGACGGGCCGGCCGGCGCCACCATCCTCGACGGCCTCCGAGTCGCCGGGTGGAGCACCCGCGGCGCCCGCTCCACCCTCCGCGCCCTGCTCGAGCGCGACCTCGTCACCATGCAGTTCGGCCTGGTCCGGCTCCTCGACGGCCGCCTCGCCCACCGCACCAGGGCCCGCGCCCTGCCCTTCGGCCACGAGACGGCCGCCGCGGCCCGGGGTGCGGCCGGCGAGGAGGATCCGTTCGCCGACGGCCGGAACATGTGCTGGGTGCTGGAGGGGTTCGGCGCCGACGACCGGCTCCACTCGGTCGTAGAGCTGACACGGGACCAGTTCCTGGCGATCCGGGACGTGTTCGACCTCAGCGCCGACGAGTGGATGATCGTCGGCGACCACCCCTTGCCCCTCGCGGCCCGCAGCCGGCTGCAGCAGGTGGTCGCGTCGGCCCGGTTCGAGGCCGGCGTGGACTACTTCCTCGGCGCCCGCCAGGACTTCCGGCCAGCCCCGGAGCCGTCCTAGGCTCTCCGCATGCACAGCACCCTGACGGAGCAAGCCCGGTGCCTCTACGGCGACGAGTTCCGGCCGACGCCGCCCTGCGACCTGCCGCACCGCGAGCACCACTTCGTCCAGGAGCTCACCTTCGCGGGCCCGGACACGATCCTCGCCATGCTGCACGAGCTGTGCCCGCCCCCGGTCAGCGGCCACCTTCCGGTCTGGATCCGGCACCTGGCCTACCGCCTGGTGCTGCTGCAACGCCCCGACGAGCTGGTGCTGATGCGGGAGGCCGCGGACTGCCTCGAGCTGTTCGGACCGGACCGGGACGACATCGCGGCAGACCTGCGCCACCGCGCGGACGCCCTCGAAGCGGCCTGACGCCGGCCGTCCCGCCCTGACCCGCCGCGACCGTGATCGTGCCCCGGACCTGCTGGGTCACCGCCCCGGCCTCCCGGCCGGGACCGCGCCGCCGGGTCGGCTCGATACGCCCGCTACGCCGCGCCGCGGACGGCCGCCCGGCGCAGCACCCGGCCGCAGCGCCGGGCGTAGAGGTGCTGGAACGCCAGCGCCAGCGGGAGGCCGAGGCGGGTGTACCAGCGGGCCGGGCGGCTGAAGGCGGTGACGGTGAACCAGACCTGCCCGTCCGGGGCCAGCTCCACCACGAACGCCTCCTCGCCGCACTCCGGGTGCCCGGGCAGCGTCCCGTACGCGAAGCCGGCCCGGGCCGGCTCCTCGACCGCCCACACCACCGCGCACGGCGCGACCAGCGCGAACCGCCCGGCGCCGAGCACCACCCGCACCACCACCCCGGGCGCGGCCCGCTCCGCGTCCGCCCGTATCCCGACCCCGACCGCTCGGTGCATCCGCCAGGTCAGCACGGTCCTGCCCGCCGCCGCGAACACCTCCCGCCCGGCCCCGAGCCGGGTCCGGTGCCGCAGGTGGCGGTAGCCGGCCGGCAGCTCGCCGCCCTCCGCCGTGGCGCCGACCTCCCGGTAGCTGAACTCGACCATGCCGGTCCCACCGGTCCTCTTCGATCTCGGCCGTCGCACCGCACGCGCGGGCCCACCGTACCGGCCCGGCCCGTGGGCCGGCTGCTCCGTCCGGGGGGTGGCGAGGTTCGGCGGGGCGCTCGGGCGGGCAGAGCGGAGGGGTGACCACTCCCACCACGCGCCGCCGCGGCCGCCGCCCCGCCGCCCCCGCCGTTCCCCTCCCCACCGTGCCGGCCCGCGGCGCCCGCGGCCCGGCGCCGTCCCGGCCGCGCGGCGGCGCGGGCTGCTGCCGTACCTGGTCCAGCGAGCACCTGTCGCTCAGCGGCTCGGTCGTCCGGACGACCTGGCACGAGCCCGCCTGCAAGGCCCGCAGCCGCCCGTGACCGAGGCGTCGGCCGGCGGCCCGCGCTGCCGCATTCGGCCCACCCGGTGGGCGGCCGGACCGCGACCGGCGTGAACTGGCGGCAGCCGAACGAGGAGGTGTCGCCCCGATGGCGGTCATCATCGTGCACGAGACGCCGGGCGTGACCCGGGAGCAGTACGAGCGGGTCACCGATGTGCTCAGCGGTGGCAAGGGGATGGTGCGCTCGCGCGCCGACTGGCCGGTGCCGGGCCTGATCTCGCACGCCGCCGGGCCCACCGACGACGGGTGGATCGTGGTCGACGTGTGGGAGTCCGAGGAGGCCTTCCGCAGCTTCGCCGAGCAGCTGATGCCTGCCCTCGCCGAGGCCGGCATGCCCGACGTACCGCCCAAGATCTACCCGGCCGCCAACGTGGTCACCGCCTAGACCCCGGGCCCGCCCGGTCGCCGCCGACGCTGGGCACACCGACGGCGGCACCGGGTCCACCGGCAGTCCGTTCACCCTCGGCCGAGCCCCCGCCGGTCGAGCACGTCGACCAGCGCTCGCCGTCGCGAACCGCCCAGCCGTTGCCCCGGTTCCGCCACCTCGATCGGCCGGCCGGTGCTCTTCACGTCGTCATGACGGGCATTCTCCCGAACCGCCCCACCTGCCGTCCAGGCCGTTCCCCGGGGCCCACCGGCCTTGCCGGGTACGGCTGCGCATGGCGGCGGCGCGGCGGGGCAGGCGGGGAGCGGCAGGGTTCGGGGCCGGGCCGTGCGGGCCGGGCGGGTGAAGGGTGGAGGCGATGGTGACGACGTCCGTCGACGGTCGGGCCCCGCACGGTACGGGCGCCGGCGTCCTGCGTGCGGCCGGCCGTTCGGGGTTCACGGCGCGCGGTGTGGTGTACGTCCTGGTCGGGGTGCTCGCCCTGCGGATCGCGTTCGGCGACGGCGGGGAGGAGGCGGACCGGCAGGGCGCGCTGCACCGGATCGCGGCGCAGCCGTTCGGTTCCGTGCTGCTGTGGGTGCTGGCCGCGGGCTTCGCCGGGATGACGCTGTGGCGGGCGTCCACCGCGGTGTTCGGCGAGGCGGGGAGCAAGAAGACCGGCCACCGGCTGCTCTGCGCGGCGCGCGCCGTGTTCTACGCCTCGGTGTGCTGGGGCACGGCCGCCTACGCGGCCGGCAGCGGCGGCGGTTCGGACAGTGACGCCGCGTCACGGGACTGGACGGCCTCCGCGCTCGGGCTCCCCGCGGGGCGGTTCCTGGTGGGCGCGGGCGGCCTGGTGCTGCTGGGCGTGGGCATCGGCGTCGCGGTGCGCGCGGTGCAGCGGCGCTTCCTGCGGAAGCTGGACACCGGGGCGATGGGGCGGCGGACCCGGAGCGCGGTGACCGCCTCCGGCGTGTCCGGGAACGTGGCGCGCGGTGCGGTGTTCGCGGGCGCGGGAGTCTTCGTCCTGGTGGCGGCGGTGCGGTTCGACCCGGGGCAGGCCAAGGGCATGGACGACACCCTCCGGTCGTTCGCGGGCAGCGCCGCCGGGCCGTGGCTGCTGGTCGCGGTGGCCGTGGGGCTGGTGCTGTTCGGCGTGTTCTCGTTCGCGTCCGCCCGCTGGCGCCGCCTCTGACCCCGGCGGCCCGTCCCGCCGGGCCCCGGGGCCGGGCCGGGCGCCGGGTTCAGCCGAAGTCGGGGATCGGGTGGTCGGGGGCGAGCGCCGCCGCGATCCGCTGGGTCACGAGCTGGGCGGTGTGGCCGTCCGGCGCGTTGCGGCCCCGGGTGGTCGACACGGCGATCGCCAGGTGCTCGCACGGGAGGTAGGCCTGGGCGGCGGAGTAGCCGAAGAACAAGGGGTGTTGGCCGATCCAGTCACCCAGCGCCAGGACACCCATGCCGTAGTGGGTGGCCTCGGTGTTCGCGAGGCACAGCGTCGCCGGGCAGGTCGCGGTCGGCGTGCCGAGGCCCACCGTCCGCGGGTTCAGGAGTTCCTGGCGGGCCGACGCGGAGAGCAGCTCGCCGGAGCCGATGCCGGCGGCCGAGCGGGCCAGGTCGCAGATGTCGGTGGTCTCCACGGCGCCGGGCGCGGTGGTCCACGAGGGGTTCCAGAAGGTCGACTCCTCGTACGTCCCGCGGTCGGTGGTGAAGGCGTGCAGCACCGGCGTCGGGATGTCGGGCGTGAAGCTGTTGCGGGTCTCGGCCAGCCCCAGGGGGTCCAGCACCTCGCGCTGGAGCAGCTCGTCCAGCCGGGTGCCGGTGATCTTCTCCAGGGCGGCGCCGAGGATGACGAAGTTGGCGTGCGAGTAGTTCCAGTTGGTGCCCGGGTCGTACAGCCGGTCCTGGTCGGTCGAGATCGCCACCAGCTCGTCGGCCGTCCACCGGCGGAACGGGTCCGCGCCGACGGCCTGCACGAACCCGGGCGACTTGACGTAGTCGACCAGACCGCTGCTGGACGCGCCGAGCATGCGCAGGGTGATGCCGTCCCCGTGCGGCAGGTCGGGCAGCCAGCGGGTGACGGGGTCGTCCAGCGCCACCGTGCCCCGGTCGACCAGGCGCAGCAGCGCCGTACCCAGGTAGCTGATCGCGATGTTGCCGTTGCGGAAGTGCATGGCGGGCTCGGCCGGGACCCCCGTCATCGATTCGCCGAGCGCGCCGGTGACCAGCTCGTGGCCGTCGACGGTGACCCGCAGGATCACCGACCCGAGGTCCAGCTCCGTCCTGGCCTGCTCGGCGATCCGCAGGACGTCGAGCGCCGGCCCGCCGTCCGGCCGTGCGGAGGCGACGCAGCGGTGGCCGTGCCCGCCGGCGCCGCTCACCGACCCGTTCGCGCCGGCGGCCGGAAGGCCGAGGGTGAGGAGGGCGGCGACCGCCACGAGGCGCAGCAGCGCCTTCTTGCCGGGGAGTGTCATGCCCGCAGTATCGGCAGGCGGCGCCCGGTCACCGGCCGCGCGGCCCTCCGACCCGCGCGAACATCACCCGTCGGGCCCGCGCCCCGGCGGGGGCGGTTCGTCGTGCGCCTGCGGCGGCCCGGCGGGACCATGGCGTGGGGGAGGGGCGGGCCCGAGCGGAGGTGGTGGACGTGAGCGATCCCGTGGTGGTCGCGGCGGGGCAGGGGCGGCGGTTCCCCGGTCCGACGGGGCCCGCGATGACGGTGAAGATCGACGGCGCGGCGACCGGCGGGGCCTACTCGCTGATCGAGTACTCGCACGCCCCGGGCGCCGAGGGTCCACCGCCGCACGTGCACCGCCGGCACGAGGAGGCGTTCCGGGTGCTCGCGGGCGAACTGACGCTGGACATCGACGGACGGACCGTCACGCTCGGCCCGGGCGAGTACGCGGTGGTGCCCCGCGGCGCCGTGCACCGCCCCTACAACACGGGGACGGCGGAGGTCCGGTTCCTGTTCATCACCTCGCCCGCGCTGGACGGCTTCTTCGCCGAGCTGGCCGACCTGAACGCCGCCACCGGCGGCCGTCCGAGCGTCAGCGCGCTGCGCGACCTGGGGGCGCGCTGGGACTGCGTGTTCACCGCCCTGCCCGGCGACGACGGGCCGACCGGCCTGGTGAACGAGCCCCGCTGAGGCCCCGCCCGGCGCCGGGCGGCCGGTACGGCGAAGCGCGGGAGATCGAGCCCTGCGGGCGTGCATGGACCGGCGGCCAGGGGGCAGCCGACGGGGTGCCGGCCGGCCCGCGGAGTGTGCCGCGGAGCCCGCCCGCCGACCGGAGGGGTCCAGCCGGTCGGGTCGATCGAGGGAGGGCGCATGACCGCACCGGCGCGGTGGAAGCTGATCACCCGGGCGGCCGCCGGCGGGGTCCGGCGCCAACTGCTGGTACCCGACCCCACCGGAACGGCCGGACCGGCGGACGGCGGGACACGGGCGGCCGGCCCACCCGCTCCCCGTGCGCCGCAGTCGCCCCCGTCGGGCCGGCCGTGGTTCTCCATCGGCCTGCGGCTCTCGCTCGGTGCCCTCCTCGGCTGGCTGATCTTCGAGCAACTCGTGCGCCTGGCCGACCTGTTGACGCTCGGCCTGCTGGCGCTGTTCATCGCGGTCAGCCTCGACCCGGTCGTGGTGGCGCTGACCCGCCGCCGGCTACGGCGCGGGTGGGCGGTGGCAGTGGTGCTCGCGGGGTTCGTCGCCCTCGCCGCCGGCTTCCTCGCCCTGGTCATCCCGCCGGTCGGCCGCGAGGTCACCGTCCTGGTGGACGCGGTGCCGGGCTGGCTCCAGCAACTCCACGACCACCAGTCCACCCTCGGCCGGATCGAGGACCACTACCACCTGGTGGCCCGGGCCAGGGAGCAGCTCGGCGGCGACACCGCCCCCGGCATGGTCTTCGGCGCCGGCCGGCTCCTGCTCGGCACGGTGACGTCCCTGGTCGTGGTGGTCACGCTCACCCTCTACCTGATGGCCGGGCTGCCCGCGATCACCTCGTTCTGCTACCGCTTCGTCCCGGCGAGCCGGCGCGCGGACGCCCGGCGGCTGACCGAGGAGATCCTCGGCCGGACCGGCCGCTACATGCTGGGCAACCTGGTGACCTCCGCCATCGCCGGGGCGGCCACCTTCGTGTGGTGCGCCGCGGTCGGGGTGCCGTACGCGGCCGCGCTCGGCGTCTTCGTCGCCCTGATGGACCTGGTGCCGATGGTCGGATCGACCATCGCGGGCATCGTGGTCAGCCTGGTCGCGCTGACCCTCTCCTGGCCGATCGCCGCCGCCACCGCGGCCTTCTACATCGGGTTCCGCCTGCTGGAGGACTACCTGATCATGCCCCGGGCGATGACCTACGCCGTCGACGTGCACCCGTTCGTCACCATCGTCGCGGTCCTGGTCGGCGGCGCCGTGCTCGGCATCGTCGGCGCCCTGGTCGCCGTCCCGGCCGCCGTCGCGGTCGGCCTCACGCTCGACGAGTTCGTCTTCCCCCGGCTCGACGACCGCTGACCTCCCACGGGCCGCGGGCCTGGACGCTGCCGGGCGCCTCGCCGTGGGAGGTGGACACCGGGCGCATTCGCCTCGCAGTTCGTGGACTCGGCAGGATTCGAACCTGCGCGCCCCGACGAGCAGCCGGGAGCTCTGGCCAACTGAGCTTACGAGCCAACCGCCCCGCTCCAGGCTGTCGCCCTGGTCGGCCGGGGCCGACTGCGATCCGAGGCAGGTCGCGTGCCCGATGCTACGAGGCTGTCGGGGCGCAGGTCGAAGGGTTTGTTGCCGGGGCCGGCCGTGCGTCGCCCGGCGCGTGCCGCCCCGGGGTCAGGGCGTGATCAGTGCCGGGTCAGCCGCCCCGGGCAGCCTGGTGGTCGTGAACGGCCCCGGGGAACGCCCCCGACCGGGGCCGGGCACGGCTGGGAGAGGTGCCCGGAGCGGTTGAACGGGGACCGTGACCCTTCGGGGTCCCGATCGGGTGCTGCTGGCGCCCACGCAGGTTCGAATCCTGCCCTCTCCGCCCCCGCCGGCCCCGCGCGCCCCGCCCGCCACCCGTGACCTCGCCCACACCGGCCGCGCGTCGCCTGGAGGATCGTCCCGGTTCAGAGCCGTGTTTTCGACCGGACTGCCGAGACCGGGCACCGCTGGGCCGGGGTTAGGGTGATCATCGGATCGCGGCGCTCCCGATCGGGGCGCCACGTACGGCCGTGCTCGCGTGACCCGCTCCCTGCGCCGGTGAAGGTCCCCGTCCGCCCCCGTCCCCGGCCCGCCGCGCCCTCCCGGCGCCGGCGAGAAGAAGTGATCGTGAGCATCGACCAGCAGCACGCACCTGCTGCGGCCCCCGGCCCCGCCCCGACCCGACCGGTCTCCCGCCTCCAAGCACTGACCACCAGCCGGGCGCCGGCCCGTCCCACCCCGGCCGCCGCGGCCCACACGCTGGCGTCCGCGACCTCCGTGCTGCTCCTGCTGGTCGCGATCGGCACGGCGATCCACGAACCGCTGCTGATCCCCCCGCTCGCCGCCAGCGCCGCGCTCATCCACAGCGTGCCCGCGCTCCCGCTGGCGCAGCCCCGCAGCGTCATCGGCGGCCACCTGCTCTGCGCCGCGGTGGGCCTGGCCGTCCACGCCGCGTTCGGCAACTCGCTGTGGACGGCCGCCGCGGCCGCCGGCCTCGCCCTCGGCACGACGATGCTCGCCCGCACGCCGCACTCCCCGGCCTGCGCCACCGCCGTGATCGCGGTGCTCCAGGGCCCGGCCCCGGCCCGCTTCCTCGGTACCCTCGGCGCCGCCGCCGTCCTGCTGGTCGGCGCCGGCGTCCTCGCCGCCCGGCTGCGGCGCTCCGTCGCCTACCCGGCGTACTGGTGGTAGGGGACCCGGCAGACCGAAGGGCTTCAGAAGGACCGGAAGACACCGGCGGGGTCGGCCCGGGCAGCGTCGACGACGTCCGCGAAGTCCAGGTTGGCGATCGACAGGTTCGCGTGGATGTCGCCGATACCGGCGGGAACCGTCCGGACCGCCCCGCGGTACGCCTCGAACTCCTCGTCGCTCCCGCACTCCTCCCGGGTCAGCACGGCCACCGCCAGCAGCGCGTGGTCGCGGCCGTCCATCGTCAGGCGGTCCGCCAGGTAGACGACGCTCAGGTCCTCGTCCCCGGCGAGAGCGGCGATCACGTCGTCGGGCGCGGCCCCCGCCCAGGCCGGATCGTCGACAATGTGCAGGTGGGGCTCGATGTCCCCGTCGGGGAACTGCCACGGTTCCGACAGCTCCGCCAGTACGGCCTGCCAGCCTTCCTCGTCGCCGAAGTCGGTTCTGATGATCAGCGCGGCGTACTCGTCGCGGTCGGAAATGGCGGGCAGCATCCTCGGACTCCGGTCTCTGTCAGGTGGACGTACCGCGCACACGATGCCAGCCTGCGCCGACAGCGCGGTCGAACTCCGGATCCCGGTCGGCCCGGACCCCGCGCGGGCGGTCACTGTTCGACGGACCGGGGGGAGTCGAACGGCGTGGACGGGGTAGCCGACGGCCGCTGACCACCGCTGCGTTCCGAGGGGGAACCGTGCTGTCCGAGTCCGTCGTACCGAAGTCCGCGCCGACCGTGCCCGTCGCGCCCGCCGTGCCTGCTGCGCCCGCCGGGGCCGACCCGACCGACCCGGGCGTCCGTGGCCGGGCGCTGCGGCGCCGGCTGGAGGGCCTGATCGGGATCGCCGCGACCGAGGGCAACGAGCTCGTGCCGCTGCGCAACGGCGACGAGATCTTCCCCGCCATGCTGGGGGCCATCGAGGACGCCCGCCGCACCGTCGACATGATGACCTTCGTCTACTGGCGGGGCGACATCGCCCGCCGCTTCGCGCTGCTGCTGGCCCGCAAGGCCGCGGAGGGCCTGCGGGTGCGGCTGCTGCTGGACGGCTTCGGCAGCCGGCTGATCGAGCCGGAACTGCTCGACCTGATGACGTCCTCCGGTGTGCAGGTCGCCTGGTTCCGGCGCCCGGTCCGGCTGTCGCCGCTCAAGCAGAACCACCGCTGCCACCGCAAGGTGCTGGTCGTCGACGGCCGCACGGCCTACACCGGCGGCGTGGGAATCGCCGAGGAGTGGTGCGGCGACGCCCGCAACCCGGCCGAGTGGCGGGACACCCACGTCCAGGTGCGCGGGCCGGCGGTGGACGGCATCGCGGCGGCGTTCGCCCAGAACTGGGCGGAGTGCCGGCCGGACGCGCTGTACGACGAGGCGGACCGCTTCGAGGAGCACGAACAGCCCGGCCAAGCAGTCGTCCAGGTGGTCCGCGGTTCCGCGAGCGTGGGGTGGCAGGACCTCCAGACACTGATGCGGGTGGTCATCTCCTCGGCCGAGCAGCGGCTGCGGCTGGCCACCGCCTACTTCGCCCCGGACGCCTACTTCGTCGACCTGCTGTGCGCGGCCGCCCGGCGCGGCGTCGAGGTCGAACTACTGGTGCCCGGCCGGCACACCGACAAGCGGGTCTGCCAGCTGGCCGGCGAGCGGTACTTCGAGCGGATGGCGGCCTGCGGCATCAAGGTATGGCGGTACGGGCCGACCATGATGCACGCCAAGGTGCTGACCGTCGACGGGGTCGCCGCGGTGATCGGCTCCGCGAACTTCAACCGCCGCTCCCTCGACCACGACGAGGAGGTCGTCCTCGCCACCGTGGACGAGGAGTTCACGGCCCGGCTCGACCGCCACTTCGACGAGGACCTGACGCGCAGCGAACGGATCACCCGGACCCGCTGGCGCCGCCGCGGCCCGACCCGCCGCGCCCTGGAGGCGGCCACCGCCCCCATCCGCCACTTCCTGTGACGGGCCGACCCGCCGAGATCACGACCAGCACCGTCGGGCCGCGCGGGATCAGAGCCAGCCGAGGGTGCCGAAGACGGTGAGGGCCGCGGCGTCGACGGCGAGGATGGTGGCGACGGTGCGGACCTTGGTGCGGATCCGGGGCTGGTCGTGGACGTGGAAGGCGACCAGGAAGAACGGGAGGTAGCCGAGCAGCCAGATGAGGACGGGGCAACTCGCCTGCCACCAGGGCCAGTCCCAGGTCAGGACGCCGGCCCGGTGGAGGAAGATCTCGATGCCGACGGCGAGGGCGGAGTTGACGCCCGCGAACAGCCAGCGGTTGGGGATGCCGGCGATCCGCAGGGCCGGGTCGGCGGGGAGGAGCTTGACCGCGACGACCCCCATGACGGCGAACATCAGGCAGATCTCGATGTTGAGCCCGACCAGGATCTGGTACGCGGTGGGGCCGGTGGCGCCCCAGACCGGGGCGCGGCCGGTGGCGTGCAGGACGAGCGCGTTCCAGATTTCGTTGAACCAGTCCATGCCCCACAGCGCGAGCCCGGCCAGCACGGCGTTCCAGTTCCGCCGCTCGACCTCGACGGCGTACACGTGGAGCACCAGGAGCAGCAGCGGTATGACGTACCACCGGAACTGACTCGGGTCCCGCAGGTGTTCGAGCGCGGCGCGGGCGTGGTCGGTCATCGGATCTCCGGGGACGGGGTGGGCGAGGGTGCCTCGATCAGGTCCGCGGGCGTGCGGGTGGCCGCGACCAGGGCGCGGTACTCGTCGGCCAGGCGGTGGCAGTCGCCCGGCCAGCGGGCCGAGAGGTACGTGCCGTCCTGGACGGTGAATCCGCGCCCGAGCCGGTCGGGCCGGTCGCGCAGCGGCAGCACCGGTCCGGGCGCGAAGTGCGAGCGGTCGGCGAGCGCGGCGGTGACCTCGGTCTGCACGGTGGTCGGGTAGGTGCGGTAGTAGCGGCCGAGCCACAGTCGGGTCAGCTGCCAGGCTGTCAGCTCCATCCGGGAGGTCAGGGCGGTGGTGCGCCGGCCGTGCAGGACCGGTCGCCCGGTCGCCGGGTCCTGGGCGCGGGCCAGCAGCAGCACGCCGTGGCAGACGGCGCCGACCGGGATCTGCCGGGCCATCGCCCGGGCCGCGATCTGCTGGGCCGGGCCGCTGTCGATCAGGCTGCGCACCCGGGGTGCGTGGCCGCCGGGGACGAACAGGGCGGTGACCGCCTCGGGGTCCACCTCGCGGTAGGACAGCGGAGCGGCGAAGTGCGGGTCGCGGGTCATCCGCCGGTAGGTGGCGAGCGGGCCCCGGCGGGTCATCAGCCAGGGGGAGAGCCACGAGAAGCCGAGCTCGGTGAGGCGCTGGTCGGCGTGGGCGATGCGCCCCTCGGGGGTGGCGAAGCGGACCTCGAACCCGGCGTCGTGCAGTGCGGCCCAGGGGAGCGCGGCTTCGGTGGGGTCGTAGTCGGCTTCGGGCAGCAGGAACAGGATCACGTGGTCTCCGGGGCGGTGGAACGGGGCAGGACGGCCGGCGGGTGCGGTGGGCCGCTTCCGGGCAGGGTGGCACCGACCGTAGGGGCGCGGCGGGGGCGCTGTCGTTGATCCGCGCGGCCGGATTGTTGATCGTGGACGGTCGCGGGGCCCGGCCCGGGTGTTGACGGTGGCGGTGCGCGTTGCCTTGACTGGCGGTCATGAACGTTTCGCCGACCCGGGCCGCTGCCGATGCGGCGTCGCCGGGAGCCCTGCCCGCGACGACCCCGCCCACGTCGGGCGGATCGGGCGTCTCGGTGTCGCTCGGCTACGCGCTGGCGGTGGCCGGCGCCGCCGCGGGCGCCGGTGGCGGCGATCCGGCGCTGCTCGACGCGGCGGGCGGCCGGCTGTCGTTCGAGCAGGTCCGCGGTGTCTGGGACCTGGCACTGGGGGAGGGCGCCGACCCCGGGGTCGGGCTGCGGATGGGCGCGGACCTGCGGCCGGCCGCCCTGGAGGTGCTGGGCCACCTGGTGCTCGGCAGCGTGAGCCTGGGGGAGGCGGCCGAGGCGGCGGAGCGCTACCACCGGCTGGTGAGCGAGGCGGGCGAGATCGCGCTGGTGCGGGGCGCGGCGCTGTCCCGGCTGGTGTACCGGCCGGTGGTCGCGCCGCAGAGCATGCACCCGCAGCAGGTCGAGGCGGTGGTGGCGGGGATGGTGAGCGCGGCACGGTGGCTGGCCGGCCCCGGCTGGGCGCCGGCGGGGGTCTCGTTCACTCACACCTGCGGCGGCGACGAGCCGCTGTACGTGCGGGTGCTCGGCTGCCCGGTGGCGTTCGGCGCACCCGAGAACGCGCTGATCGTGCCGACCGCCGAGCTGGACCGCCGCCGCGCGGTGCCCGATCCGGGCCTGACCGCACTCCAACGCCGGTACGCGGACGGGCTCCTGGCGGACCTGATCGGCGCGGTCACGGTCGCCGACCAGGTCCGGCGGTGGCTGGCGGCCGCACCGCTGGACCAGGTGACCCCCGCCGACGTCCGGGCGGCGCTGTGCCTGGGCGAGCGGGCGCTGCGCCGGGCGCTGCGCGAGGACGGCACCTCGTGGCGCGCCCTGCTGGACGAGGCCCGGCACGCCCGGGCCCGGCACCTCCTGGAGAGCACGGACCTGACCACCGACCGGATCGCCCGTGCGGTGGGCCTCAGCGGTGCGGCGGCGCTGGGCCACGCCTTCACCCGCTGGCAGGGGACCAGCCCGGGGGCGTACCGGCGCTCCTGGCGCGCCGGCGGCGTCTGACACCGGCGGTCGGCCGGTCAGTCGGTCGTGCGGGGCCTGCCCCGGGCGAGCAGGACGGCGCCCGCGGCCCAGCCGGCCGCGAACACGGCGGCGGCCACCAGGAAGCCGGCCTGCATCGCCCGCGCCACGTCGTGCAACCGGTCGGTCGGCGCGACGGCGTGCTCCTGCGCGAGGATCACCGACCCGATCACCGCGACACCGAGCGTGCCGCCCAACTGCCGTACGGTCTGCACGATTCCGGAGGCCTGCGGCCGGTCCGCGGCCGGCACCCGGCTCAGTGCGTCGGTGTTGACGGGCGCGAAGACCAGCCCGAGACCGAGCCCGACCAGGGCCATGCCCGGGACGTTCGCCAGGTAGTCGACGCGGGGGAGCGTCGCGGCCCAGAGCACCGTGCCCGCGGTGGCCACGGCCAGGCCGGTCAGCAGCGGCGGCCGGGGCCCGGACCGGTCGTACCAGCGCCCGGCGAGCTGGGCACCCAGCATCAGCGGGAGGATGAACGCCAGCGAGGCGCAGCCCGCCCGCACCGGGCCGTACCCCAGCAGGTTCTGCGCGTACAGGGACGAGAACAGCACGATGCCCAGCATGCTGAACTGGGTGGCGAGCAGCACGACCAGGCTGCCGTTGAAGGCGCGGTGGCGCAGCAGCCCGAGCTGGACCAGCGGATCGCGCGACCGCAGCTGGGTGACCACGAAGACGCCCGTCAGCAGCAGCCCGGCGCCCAGCACGGCCAGGGTGCGGGTCGAGGTCCAGCCCCACTGCGAGGACTGCTGGAGCGCGTACACGGTGGTGGCGATCCCGGACATCAGGAGCACGGTGTGCGGTACCGGGACGCCGAGGCCCGGGCGGGCCGGGTTGGCCGGTGCGGCGCGGCGGACCAGCAGCAGCGCGACCAGGCCCACCGGGATGTTGATCCAGAAGACCGCCCGCCAGCTCACCCACTCGGTGAGCGTGCCGCCGACCAACGGCCCGAGCGCGAGGAAGAGTTGGCTGATCCCGACGTACAGGCCCATCGCCCGGCCCCGGACCGGGGCGGGGAACGCGGCCATCACGATGCTGGCGCTGACGGGCATCATCAGGGCGGCGCCGCAGCCCTGCGCCGCCCGGGCCGCGACGATCCACGGCTCGCCGGCCGCGCCGGTGGGTGCCAGGCCGCAGAGCGCCGAGGCGACGAAGAAGACCAGGATGCCGGCGCGGAAGGTGGTGACCGGGCCGAGCTTGCTGCCGAGCCGGCCGCCGAGCGCCACGCAGGCGGCCATCGCCAGCACGTAGGCGTTGACCACCCACTGCTGGCCGCTCGCCGAGAGCCCCAGGTCGCGGGCCATGGTCGGCAGCGCCACCGTCACCACGGTCTGGTCGAGCATGATCATGGCCAGGCCGCCGGTCATCGCGGCCAGCACCAGCCAGGCCGCGCGCTGCGGCCGCCCGGTCTCCGTCCGGGGCCCGGCGAGGACGCTCACGACCGCACCTCGGCCCGGTGCCCGACCCCGTTGGCGTTCGCGATCGCCTCGGTTCGCTTGAGACCGGCGAGCACCACCAGCACCGGCACCACCCAGTTGAGCAGGAGGGTGCCGCTGCCCAGCGCGCCGGCCAGCAGGTGGCAGAGCGCCATCACGAACAGGACACCCGCCCAGAGCAGCGAGATCCGCCGGTTGACGGCGCGGAACGCCGGGCTGCCCCAGTAGCGGCGGTCGATCCCGGCCCGCGCGTACTGCTCGGTGAACGGCACGGTGAACGCCGAGACCAGCATCACCGCCGCCAGCAGCAGCGCGGCCCCGCCCCGGCCGTAGTCGACCAGCCACTGCTGGACGTGGTGGCCGCTGGTGAGACCGACGGCGGCGAGGGCGCCGAAGGTCACCACGCCCGCCGCGTCGATCAGCTTCAGCCCGTCCCCGACGGCCCCGCGCACCGCGAGGACCAGCGAGCCGAGGCAGGCCGCCAGGGCGGCGAATCCGACCGCCCCGGTGCCGACCCGGTCGGCGATCATCGAGAACAGGACCCAGGGGATCAGCCCGAGCAGGAGGGTGGAGGCTTTCACGGCGTATCTCCGACATCGAAGGAGCAGAACAGCACCCAGCCTGCGCCGCGCCGCCCGCGCGGCCATCCGTCGCACGACAGAGATTTCCGTGCCACCGGGCGCGTTCCAGGTCATCAGGCCGCCCCGCCACCCGCGCGAGCGGCTCCGGACCGGGCCCGCTCTAGGCTGGCGACCATGAGCGATGCGCCGCCGGCCGACCGGCGTGACCTGGGGGCGTACCTGTCGCGCGGGCTGGCACGGGCGCTGGTGCCCGGAGCGGACGGGCCCTCGGCGTTCGTGGTCACCGGCGAGGCCGGGGCGGGCAAGAGCCACACGCTGCGCACGGTGCCGGACGGCGTGCCGGCCGCCGTCCGGCAGGTCGCGGGGTCCGCGGCCGCCGGCCGGGGCCCGTACGCGGTGCTGGCGGAACTGCTCGGCGTGGACCTCGGCCGCCCGGTGCCGGCGCACGCGGCGGACCTGCTGCTGGAGCGGCTGGACGACCTCTGCGCCGCCGGCCCCACCCTGCTCGTCCTCGACGACGCCCAGGAAGCCGACGCCGCCTCGCTCGCCGTACTGAACACCGTCGCCTCCGCCGCCCGCGACCTGCCCCTCGCCCTGCTCGTCGCCCGCCGCTCCCGCCCCGAACGCGAGCCCCTGGCACGCCTGTTGCGGGCGCCCTGGGTGCGCGAGGTGCCGCTGCCGCCGCTGGACGACCTCGACCTGGACGCCCTGGTGCACCAGCACACCGGCCGGTGGCCCGGCGACCGGCTGCGGGCGGCGGTGTCGCCGCACCGCGCCAACGCCCTGCGCGTGCTGACCCTGCTGGACGACCTGCAGCACCTCGGCGCCCTGGGCCCGGCGGGACACCGGCTCGAACTGCTCCCCGGCGAGCCCGCGGCCGGCGCCCTGAGCGGCGGCATCGAGGAGGCCGCGGCGGCCGTGGTGGGGCAGCTCCGGGGTCCGGCCCGCGACGTCGCCCGGATCCTGGCCGTGATCGGCCGCCCGGCGACCGTCGAGGAGATCGCGGCCGTCGCCGGGCGCCCGGCCGTCACCCTGGTCGAGCCGGTGCAGACCCTGCTGGACGGCAGGATCGGGACGTTCCGGCCGGACGGCAGACTCGCCTTCACCCACGAGAGCTACCGGGACGCGGTCCACCGCGCCACCCCCGACCCGCTGCTGCACGTGCTGCACGCCGCCGCGGCCCGGAACGAGGACTCCACCGACCGGGTCCGGCACGTGATCGCCTCCGGCGCCCCCGCCGAGGAGGTGCTCGCCGCCGTCCGCGCCGCCCAGCAGGACCTGGCCCACGCCCCGGCCGTCGAGGCCGACCTGCTCGCCGGCCCCGGGGCGTGGACCGGCCCCTCCGCGGCCGCGGTCGAGCTGGCCACCGGACGCGCCCGGGCACTGGCCCGCTCAGGGCAGCTGGACCGGGCCCGGTCCGTCGCCCGGGAGGCGCTCCGGCACGCCGGCAGCCCGGCCCTCACCACCGAGCTGCACCGGATCCTGATCTTCGTGACGACGCTCCAGGGCGACACCCGGGCGGCCATCGCCCTGCTGGACGAGGCCCACGCCGCCCAACCCCCGGGACGGGTGCGCGACATCCTCGGCCAGCACCGCGGCCAGCTGGTGCAACTCGGCGGCCTGGAACCGCTGTCGCTGCACCCGCCCGCCGGCGACCCCCGCACCCTGACCCTGACCGGCCTGACCGCGGAGGCCGTCCGCCTGTGCCTCACCGGCCACCCGCAGCCGGCGGTCGAGCTGGCCTGGGAGGCCTCGCGGCGGCACATGTCCACGGCCGTGGACCCGTACGAGGGCGCGTCCAGCGACGTCTGGCCGCCGTTCGTCGAACTGCTGGCCGGCGGCCCCCGGAGCGCCGAGCAGGCCCTGCGCGACGTCCAGCAGCTGCGCGAGGACCGCGCCGCCCCGTGGCAGAGCGCCCCGCACCAGCTGCTGCGCGCCGCGATCGACACCGCTGCCGGGCGGCTGGACGACGCCGCCGCGGCCTACGACGACGGCCTCGAACTGGCCGCCGGCGAGGAGTTCGCCTGGATCTCGGCGGCCGTCGGGAACCGGGTGATGGTCGACGTGCTGCGCGACCGGCTGGACGAGGCCGAGACCCGCCTACGCGCCTGGCGGGCGGCGCCCACGGTGCTGCAGTTCGGGCTGCCGCAGCCGGACCGGGCGGAGGTGGCCCTGCTGGAGGCCCGGCGGCGCCACCGCGAGGCCGCCCGCCTGGCCGACCGGGTCTGGCAGGCCACGGCGGACCACCACGCCTTCACCTGGCTGGCCCTGATGGCACCCGAGCTGACCCGGGTCGCGCTGCGCGCGGGCGACCGGGACCTGCGGGCGCGGATCACCGCCGACCTGGCGCGGCTGCCGGCCCCGCTGAGCCCGGCCCTCGCCCCCGCCGTCGAACTGGCCCGCGGGATGCTCGGCGCGGACCCGCAGGAAACCCTGGCTGCGGCCTGCTCCGCGGCGCGGGAGGCGGCCCGGATCGGTGAGGCGCTGACCGAGCTGGCGGCCCGGGAGGAAGCGGCGGTCGCCGCGGCGCAGGCCGGCCTGGCCGACCAGGCGCGCCGGCACGGCCGGGAGGCGCTGCGGTGCGCGGAGGAGTGCGGCGCGAGCGGCGCCGCCCGACGGATCACCGGCCGGCTGCGGTCGGCGGGAGTGCGACTGGGCGCGAAGGCGGGCCGCCGCCGTCCGGTGACCGGCTGGGCCGCGCTGACCCCGACCGAGGCCAAGGTCGCCGAGCTGGTCGCCGCCGGGCTCTCCGGCGCCGGCATCGCCCGCAGCCTGCACATCTCGCCGCGCACCGTCCAGACGCACGTCTCCCACGCGCTCGCCAAGCTCGGGCTGACCAGCCGGCTCGAACTCGCCGCCGCCGCACGGGAACAGCACTGACCCGTCCGGCGAGGGCCCGGCCGGCCGGGCCACGACCGTCCCCGGCTGTGGGCCCGGCGCCGGCCGGGGCAGTCGCCCGGCGGCGTGACCTCCGTCTCTTGTCGACACGTGACTGTCATGGTTTGATCACGACATTTCCGGTCGACGGCCGCCGGTGGCGGGGTGCCGGACCGTGTTCGGCGGTCCTCCCGGCGGCATGGTGGGGGGTGAGGGGTTTGTTCAGGGACACGGAATGCGCCGCGAGCGGTGCCGAGCCGACACCCGCGGAGCTGCGGGACCTGCAGGCACGCGCGGACGCGCTGGCGCGGGACGTCATCGCGATGCGGGAGCGGCTCAGCCGCCAGCCGGGGCTGCCCCGCGGCGTCCGGGGGGCACTGCCGGGGGCGGTGGACGACGCGCTCGCGCAGGCCGCGCAGCGGATCGGCGGCGCGGCCGAGAAGCTGGCCCGGGTGCGGGCCGCCCAGGGGCCGGGATCCTGCTCGGCCTGGTGGGGGTTGTGCCCGCGCTGCGGGCCGACCCTGCGGACGGAGGACGGCCGCTCCTGGTGCACGGAGTGCGGCACCGGCTGGGGCTACGACCGTTCCCAGGGCCCCTGCGGCGAACCGGCGACCTACCTGGCGATGGACGCGCAGGGCGGCACGGTCGTCGTCTGCGCCGCCCACGGCCGCCACATGCAGGAACGCCTCGACGGCGGCCTGCTGCTCGCGATCCCCCTGCCGTAGCGGGCCCTCGGGCGCAGCGGCGGCCTCACGGCCTCACGGACAGGCGGCGGCAGCGCGATCGCGCTGCGCGGAGTGCAGGCGGTGCTCGGCGCCCGTGAGCGGGACCGTCAGGGCGACCGTGACGACGAGCAGCGTCGTCGCGGTCGCCCACGGGTTCCGGTACCGGCGGCCCACCCACCTGCCGGTCCACAGCAGCGCCACCAGCAGCACCGGCCACGGCAGCAGCACCAGCACGAACGCCCACGGGTCGGGCGTGAACTCGTGGTCCTGCGGCTCGCACGGCGC
The DNA here is from genome assembly GCF_040304075.1 of Kitasatospora sp. NPDC094015. NCBI lineage: Bacteria > Bacillati > Actinomycetota > Actinomycetes > Kitasatosporales > Streptomycetaceae > Kitasatospora > Kitasatospora sp. NPDC094015. Next base: position 25,033 of record NZ_JBEOUL010000010.1, on the reverse strand, counting down.
CGGCACCGCCGCCACCCAGGCCTCCACCACCCACGCCACGGTCGCCAGCAGCACCGCGCCCGCCGCCACGCCGCACCCCGACCGCCTGCGGGCCCTGGTCGTCTCCTGCGTACTCGTCACACCACATCAGCACGCCGGGTGGTCCGGCCCGGTTCCCTGCTGCGGCGCAGGCGCCGATCATCGTGCGGCACGGCTTCGCGCCGCCGTCCGACCGTCCGACCGTCCGTGGATCGTGGGGGAGCGCCGGTCAGGCGAGCCATTCCGCGTAGCGGGTCGGAGCGAGTTGGGCGGCCCGGTCGGTGAGGGCGTCGCCCCGGACGACGGCGAACATGCCGGCGGTCGGGTCGGTGACGACCGTGCGGCGGTCGCCCCGGTGGGAGAGGGTGATGCGGCCCAGCTCGTCCAGGGGGAAGACCTCGGGGCCGGCCACGTTGCGGATGCCGCGCAGCGGCGCGCCGGCCGCGACCTCGGCGACCGCGCGGGCCACGTCCGCGGCGGCGATCGGCTGGATCGGCGTGGCGGGCAGCCGGACGGTGTCCCCGTCGGAGGTCCAGGACAGGATCGCGTCGACGAACTCCATGAACTGGGTGGCCCGGACGACCGACCAGGGGAGCGGCCCGGCCGCCAGGAGCTCCTCCTGGAGCACCTTCGCGCGGTAGTAGTCGAGCTCCGGCACCTGGTCCACGCCGACGATCGACAGGACCACGACGTGCCCGACGCCGCCCTTCGCGGCGGCGGCCAGCAGGGTGCCCATCGAGGTGCGGAAGAAGTCCAGGGAGGCTTCGTCGAAGGTGGGGGAGTTCGTCACGTCGACGACGACGTCGGCCCCCGCCACCGCCTCGTCCACGCCGCCGCCCCCGAGCAGGTCGACCCCGCTGGACCTGGAGTGCGGCACCGCCTCGTGGCCGGCAGCCCTCAGATCCGCGACGACCTGCGACCCGATCAGCCCGGTGCCACCGAAGACTGCGACCTTCATGATGTGCCTTTCGTCGGGAGCATCTCTGAAATATGGCATATGTCCCTCCGTCAGGGCGCGGCTGCGCGGGCGCCGGCAGGCTCGCCGGAGCCTCAGGGCCGCGTTGCGGGCGTCGCCCGGGCGAGCCGCTCATGCAGGGTGGCCGCGAAGTCCTCGGCGCGGGCGAGCTGGGTGCGGAGCTTGGCGATCTGCTCGACGGCGGCGTCCTCGTAGTCGCGGATCCGGGCCAGCAGCGCCTGGCGCTCCTCGGGGTCCAGCGTCCCGGTGCCCGGCGTCCCGGTGCCCGGCTCCGCGCCGGCCGGCGCATCGGCGGCGTCGAGCCGGTCGGTGGCCGCCAGCAGGTCGCGCATCCGGTCGAGGCTGAAACCGAGCGGCTTCATCCGGCGGATGACCATCAGACGGGCGACATCGATCTCGGTGTAGAGCCGGAAGCCGCCCTGCGAGCGCGCGGACGGGGTGACCAGGCCGGTCTCCTCGTAGTGCCGGATGGTGCGCAGCGAGAGCTCGGTCCGGGCGGCGACCTCGCCGATCTGCATGTGCTCGCCGTTCATGGCCTACCTCGTCCGCCCTTCGCATGCCGTGCGGTGCCGCCGGGGACGGCCACCGATCCCTACCCTAACGTTAGGGTAGAGTTGCCGGCGGCCGAGGCGGCTGCCCGCCGTACGGGTGAGCCCGCGGCGCCCGGCACCACCGTCCGCCCGCCGCGAACCTCCGCCCCGGTACGTGACGCCGGTGGCCGCGTGGCCCCGCGGTCCCGTACCCCCACGCTTCCGGCCCCGGCACGCCGCCGGGCCGACTACGGATGCCGCCCCGGCCTCCGTGCGCCCCCCGCATGCCCGGTGCACCGCCAGGGCCTGCCCGATCACGACGGGTTCCGCTCCTTGTCCGCTCCTGCTGTGTCCCCGGCCGCGCGCCTGCGCGGTCTGAAGCCCGACTGGCTGTCCGACCCGAAGGTCTGGCGCACCGAGGTGCTGGCCGGTCTGGTCGTCGCGCTCGCGCTGATCCCGGAGGCGATCTCGTTCTCGGTCATCGCCGGGGTCGATCCGAAGATCGGGCTGTTCGCCTCGTTCACCATGGCGGTCACCATCTCGATCGTGGGCGGCCGGCGCGCGATGATCTCGGCCGCCACCGGCGCCGTCGCGCTGGTGATCGGCCCGCTCAACCGCGAGCACGGCTTCGGCTACCTGGTCGCGGCGGTGATCCTGGCCGGTGTCTTCCAGATCGTGCTGGGCGCGCTCGGGGTCGCGAAGCTGATGCGCTTCGTGCCCCGCTCGGTGATGGTCGGATTCGTCAACGCGCTGGCGATCCTGATCTTCCTGGCCCAGCTGCCCGAGCTGACGCACGTGCCGTGGGCGGTCTACCCGCTGATCGCCGGCGGCCTCGCGCTGATGGTGTTCTTCCCGAGGCTCACCACCGTCGTCCCGGCGCCGCTGGTGTCGATCGTGATCCTGACCGCGATCACCCTCGGTGCGGGGATCGCGGTGCCCACGGTCGGTGACAAGGGCACGCTGCCGTCCTCGCTGCCCGTACCGGGCCTGCCGGACGTCCCGTTCGACCTCGACACCCTGCGGATCATCGCCCCGTACGCGCTCGCGATGGCGCTGGTGGGGCTGATGGAGTCGCTGATGACCGCCAAGCTGGTCGACGAGCTCACCGACACCCGCTCCGACAAGACCCGCGAGTCCATCGGCCAGGGCGTCGCCAACATCGTCACGGGGTTCTTCGGCGGCATGGGCGGCTGCGCGATGATCGGCCAGACCATGATCAACACGAAGGTGTCCGGCGCGCGCACCCGCCTGTCGACCTTCCTGGCCGGGGCGTTCCTGATGGTGCTCTGCATCGTCTTCGGGCCCGTCGTCTCCGACATCCCGATGGCCGCCCTGGTCGCCGTGATGGTGATGGTGTCCGTCGCGACCTTCGACCGGCACTCGATCGCCCCGAGGACGCTCAAGCGGCTGCCCGCCGGCGAGATCGCCGTCATGGTGATCACCGTCGCCGTGGTCGTCGCCACCTCCAACCTGGCGATCGGCGTGGTGGTCGGCTCGGTCATCGCCATGGTCATCTTCGCCAAGCGGGTGGCCCACCTCGCCGATGTCACCGCCGTCACCGACGCCGACGGCGACCAGGTCGTCTACTCGGTCACCGGCGAGCTCTTCTTCGCCTCCAGCAACGACCTCACCACCCGGTTCGACTACGCGGGCGACCCCGACAAGGTCGTCATCGACCTCAGCAAGGCGCACATCTGGGACGCCTCCTCGGTCGCCACGCTCGACGCGATCGAGAGCAAGTACGCCCAGCGCGGCAAGACCGTCGAGATCACCGGCCTCAACGAGCCGAGCGCCGACCTGCACGGCCGACTGGCCGGACAGCTCACGGCCGGCCACTGACCGCACCCCCTCACCGACCACCGCACCACCCGGGCCGCAGCGACCCCCCGCCATCGCGGGGTCCTGCGGCCCCGGTGCCGGTGCGGGAGCGGTGATGGGGGGTGAGATCCGGACACCTCGGTCCCGAGCCTCGGCCGGGGACCTACCACCCACCCCCCGTGGCCGCGAGTCCCTCACGATCTCCGTCCGGCCCGACCCGGGCACCGTCGCGCCCGGCACCGACACCGCCGCCGCTCCGGGACGCCACCGCGGCCGGCGCACAACTGTCGGTGCGACCCGTGCGGGATGGGCCGTCCGCTCGTTGAAGGGGTGTGAGCAACTCGCCCGCCGGGAGTCCCGGCCGCCGTCCAGCCCCGAGCGTTCCCCAGCCGCGCCACGGTGCCCGGCCGCCGCGCCGCACCCCGGCCGAGCACCTCGCCGAGGTGCCGGACGACGCCTCGGCCGTCAGGAGCCGGGAGCACCGGAGGGTGCGCGCCGCGCACCGGCTCGTCCAGGGCCTGCTGGGGCGATAGGACCCGTGCTCGGGCCGTGCGGCCCTGGTTAGGGTCGGGTTCATGCCTGCTGCCACCGGGCCCCGGCCCGCTCGTACCCTCCGCCTCGCCAGCAGGGCCGACCTGCCCGCGGTCCTGGCGCTGCTCGCCGACGAGGACCGGGTGGTGGACCCGGCGACCGTCGTGGTCACCGAGGCGTACGAGCGCGCCTTCGAGGCGATCGACACGGACCCGCGGAACGAGATGCTGATCCTGGTGGACGGCAGCGCCGTCGTCGGCTGCGTCCAGGTGACCTACGTCCCGGGGCTCGGCAGGGGCGGCGCCGAGCGCGCCCTGGTCGAGGCGGTACGGATCCGCGCCGACCGGCGGGGGGACGGCCTCGGCCGGAGCCTGATGGCGCAGGTGATCGCGAGGGCGCGCTCGCGCGGCTGCGCGCTGGTCCAGCTGACCAGCAACAAGCAGCGCGAGGACGCGCACCGCTTCTACGCCGCACTCGGCTTCGCCCGCAGCCACGAGGGGTTCAAGCTCCCGCTCCACCAGCCGTGATCATGAGCCGTCTCTCCCCGTCGTCCACGATACCGGCCGCGAGCGCGCCGGGCCGCCTCCGCCGCAGCGGCGACCCCGGCGCCTACGGTGTGACGCATGACCGGACGTCACGGTACGGATGCCGAGCCGGCCGCTGCGGTGGCCCGCGAGATGATCGACGCGCACCTGACTGCCCGCGCCGAGCACCGGCGGCAACTCGCTATCGATACCCACGCGCCGCAGCCGCAGGCCGTCCTGCGCGCGGTCCAGGACCGGCTGACCCGCCGGCGGGAGAACGGCGAACTGCCCGGCCGGACCGTCCAGGACATCCTGGCGGCCGCCGAGCAGAACGCCGCGCGGGAGGCGGTCGAGGCCGAGGCCACGTCCGCCGGTCCCGCCGTCGCCGAGGCGGGCCGCCGGCGCCTCGCCGCGCTGCGGGAGTGGCTCGGCGCGCACGGCCAGCTGCCGGATCCCGCGACGGACGGCGACTGACCGGCCCGCCCGGTGACCGACCGGGCCGGGACAGGAACGGCGGCGCGCCCGGCAGGGCGGGCGCGGGCGAGAGGCGGACGGATGGACGATCAGGAGCAGCGCGCGGGGCGGCCGCGGCGGCACACCCGCCCGCCGGGCATGGACGACGCGACCGTCGAGGCGCTCGGCCTGCTGTCCGAGGCGTTGGAGACGACCGAGCGGGCCCGCGGCCGCCTCTACGACTTCCACCAGCTGACCGGCGGAGCGGACCGGGTGGTCGGCGAGGCGGTGCGGGCCCTGCGCGCGGCCGGCCACCACGAGCAGGCGGACCTGGTCGAGCGCGAGGTCCGGGGCGCCGACGTACTGCCGGGCATGTGGACCTTCGAGATCGTCGAGACCTACGACGACGGCTACCACCGGCGCTTCACCGAGGTCGAGCGGCAGGTCCGCGAGGCGCTGGCCGGCGACCGCGACCACATCGCCGAGGCCGAGATGAAACAGCGCCGCGAGACCAGCTGAAACCCCGGGGACTCACTGGCTCCGCAGGAAGACCGGGTTGCTGAGCGCGGCCATCGGCCCCCACGGCAGGTCGGGGCCCATGCTGTTGCCCTTCCCGGGCGTCCCGTCGGCCTTCGGGTGGCGCACCTCGGCGCGGACGTACGCGGCGAGCGAGGCGGTGGTCCGCCACACCACCGTGCCGGCGCCGTCCGCCGGCAGCGACTCCTGGTGCAGCTGCCCCTCGTCGGTGATCAACCGGACGGTCCCGCCCGGCACGCCCGACACGGTGACCCGGACGTCCACCGGTGCCTGTCCCCGGACGGTCAGCACCTCGCCGATCCCGGCCTGCCGGCCACCCCCGGTCGCGGTCAACTCCAGCTGCACGGAGGCGGATTCGGCGATCCAGCTGCGCCCGGCCCGGATCCCGGCCAGGACCTCGGCCCGGCTCAGGTCCTCGGCCAGCACCACCGTGTGCGGCGAGCCGATCACCTGCGGGGCGCTGTGCGCGTCGCTGTTGCCGACCGCGGGCAGCCACCGGCGGCCGTCGCGCACCGCCTCCACCAGCCGGGCGTCCCAGCCGTCCACGGCCGACTCGTCGTCGTAGGTCCACGGCCCGTTCCACACCTCGACCGCGTCCGCGTTCTCGTAGCCGAACTTCCACAGGCAGGCGACGTACGGGCAGAACGGGTGCGCCGGGACCACCAGGCCGCCGTGCGCCTGGACCTGGCGGGCCATCCGGGGGAAGGCGCCGTCGCGGGCGCGGTACCGCCAGTCGACGAACTCGCCGGGCGGCAGGCCGAGCGCCAGCCAGTGCCCGTTGCGGGTGGTGACCTCCTCGCCGAGGACGATCAGCAGGTCGGGGCCGGCCAGCGGCCCCCAGACCGCGTGCGCGGAGGACGTGTTGTGGTCGGTCGACACGATGAAGTCGAGGCCGGCGGCCCGCGCTCCCGCGGCCACCTCCTCGGGCAGCCGGCGGCCGTCCGAGTGCACCGTGTGCAGGTGGCAGTCACCGCGGTACCAGGCCCGGCCCCGCCCGCGCGCCCGCTCCGGCGGGTACGCGGGCACGAACGCCGGGCCCGGCGCGCCGAACCGCAGGGTGACCTCGACCCGGTAGTCCATGCCCGCCGGCGCCACCTGGTACGGGCCCAGCACCACGTGCCAGGTACCGGGCCCGACCGGACCGGGCAGGTACCCGGGCGTCGCTGCCGACCGGCTGATCGCGAACTCCTGCCGGAAGCCGCCCGACCAGCCCCGGAAGCCGCGGCCGCCGAGCGCCGTGCCGCGCTCGTCGAAGATGCCGATGTCGCACGAGTTGCCCGGCGTGCCGGGCGGGACGGGTGGGCGGTCATAGGAGTACGCGACCGCGATCTCCCTTGCACCGGACGGGACTTCGACCGGCAGGAGGACGAAGTCGGGGGCGCCGGTGTCCAGATGGCCGGTGAGGACGACGGTCCGCGCCCCGCCGTCGGCGGCCCGCGCCGCCGGTGCCGCGGCCGCTTCCGTGAAGGAGGCCACCACCCCGGCGGCCATCCCGGCCCGCAGCACGCTCCGACGGTCCGGCAGCCCGCTCCCGTGCTCGACCTCGTCCATCCGGTGCCTCCAACGGCTGGCGACGGGTGCCCGGGCGGCACCACCACCACGGTGACCTACCCGGCCGGGTGAACCCCGGGTGAGGGCGGCCCCACCGCCGCCGGTCCACCCGATGGCGGACGCGGGCCGACGGTGAGGCCGCGCGAGGGCACGGGCCCGATCACCGGTGCCGGTCGGGCGTCAGGAACCCTGGGCGGCGCGGACCTCCCGGCCGGTGGCCGCAGGCTCCCGCTCCTCCGCAGCCTCGGCCGGCTCGGCGGGCTCGGCGGGGCTCTCCTCCCCGTGCGTCCGGTCCTGGCCCTGCTGACGGGCGAGCCGGGAGCGGCCGTACGGTCCCGGCGCCGCAGTGGAGTGCCCACCGGCGGAACCGCTCCCGGTGCGCGCCGGGGCCTGGCCGCCCTGGTGGCCGAAAGCCTGCTGCGGCTCGCCGGCCGCCGCGGTCCTCGACTGCGGCGTGGTGCCGACGGTGGCGCGCTCGGCCGATACGGCGTGCCGGTCCGGCGCGTACGGGCCCGCCGGGCGACCGGCCCGGGGGGAGCGCGCTACGGGCTGGGCGACCGTCGACGGGAGCGGGCCACCCCCGCTCGGCGCGGCGGCGGCGGTCACCAGGTCCGGTCCGTCCTCCGTCGTCCGCCGGCCCGCGTGGTGGGTGGTACCGAAGCCGCCGCCGACCCCGCCCGCCAGCTTCAGCGGACCGGCCCCGGAGGGCGACGCCGGTGCGGTCAGGATCCCCTGCATCTCGCGGCTGTGGGCGTCCTCGTTCTCGGTGAGGTTCCGCGCCACCTGGTCCATCCGGTCGGCGGTGCCCCGGAAGCAGCCGAGCAGGCGCTCGAGCACCTCGGTGCCGACCGCGACGGCGATCTGCTCGGCGGCGGCGAGCAGCAGCCGGCCGAGCGCGTCGCCCGGCCGGGCCAGGTCCAGGCCCTCCAGGATCCGCCGGAACGAGCTGCCGTGCGCGTCGATCCCGTCGGCGTGCTTGCGCAACTGCGCTGCGCAGGAGGCCAACTGCTCCAGATCCACCCCGAATCCGGTGCTCTGCGACGACCCCGGGCCGCCGCCGATCAGGCCGCCGACCACGGCCTCGACCAGGTCGCCCACCGGCTGGGCCAGGGCTTGGCCGAGCGCCGACACCGCCTCGTCCAGGATGGTCGAGGCGATCTGCTCGGCGGCGGCGACGATGGCCGCCGTGCTCCACGGCCCGGTCGCCGTGGCTGCCGCCAACTCACCCTGGGTGACGATGAGTTGGGCGAGAGTGGCAGCCTTGCAGCCCTCGATGACCAGCGCCGCGGCGTTGAGCGCGTTCGCGGCGACGCCGCAGGCCTCGACCACCAGGCGCGAGTACCCGGAGACCGAGCCCCACACCTCGGCCAGCCGGTCCGCGGACGCGCCGTGGTAAGCCTCCTGCAGCGCGGTCAGCGCCTTGTCGGCGTCCATCTGTACGGAGTCGAGGGTCAGCGCGAGCTTCCTGAGCTCGTCCGCGAGCCTGACCACCTCGTCCTCGTCCACCTGCGGCCATTCCAGGCCCAACAGGCCGAGCACGCCGGCCAGTTCCGGCGGTAGTTCCAATGCCATGGTGTCCCCCCTTGGCCCGTGCCGCGCGCGTTCGGGCGCACGGACGGATCGACTCCCCGAGCAGGTGCGCTGCGACCGATCGCCGTGGAGCGAACCGCCGGCGGGCCCGGGGCGACCGCCGGCACCCCCGCGCAGGCCGGCGGGCCCCCGAGCCTCCGCCGGCCCGCCCCACAGGTCCGGCACGCGCGGCGTGGGCGCGCCCCGGACACCAGGAAGCTAACGCCCGCCCGCCGAACCCGGCTTGGACAAATTTGCGCTCGCCCGCCGCCGCGGGCCCCGCCGTGGGCCCCGCCCGTGCGCCGCGAAGGCGGCCCTACTGCGGGAGCGCCCCTTCCACCCGGCGCGCGGCCACCAGCTGGCCCGGGGTCGCGGCGGCCAGCGCCCGGAACTCCCGGTTCAGGTGGGCCTGGTCGTAGAAGCCGCAGGCGGCGGCGACCGCCGCGGGGCTGCTCCCGTCCCGTGCCAGCATGGTGATCGCGCGGTGGAACCGCAGCACCCGGGCGGACGCCTTGGGTGCCAGCCCGACCTGTTCGGTGAACCGGCGGATCAAGTGCCCCTGGCTCCAGCCCACTTCGGCGGCGACCAGGGCGATCGGGACGGTACCGCCGGTGCCGGCCAGCAGCTGCCAGGCCCGGCCGACCTCGGGTGCCGGCTGCGGGCCGCGTCCGAGCCGGGCCAGCAGGGCGGCGTCGAGCAGGTCGAAGCGGCCCGCCCAGTCGCCGGTGGCCGCGAGCTGCTCGACCAGCGCCACGGCGCCGGGGCCGAGCACGTCCTGCAGCTCGACCGTGTGGTTGGTCAACTCGCGCATCGGCACGGCGAACAGCCGGTAGGCGCCGAGCGGTGTCAGTTCCAGCCGGATCGCCTCCTGCCCGCCGGGGTGCTCGCACAGCGCCGGTCGGTCCTCCAGGCCGACGACCAGCGAGCCGATCCGCCCGCTGCCGGCCCCGGGCAGCCCCAGCCGGGTGACCTGGCTGAAGGGCGCCGCCAGGTTGATCACCACGACGGCGCGTCCGGTCGGCACCACCCGCACCCGGTACGGCGACGACCCCGGCTCCCAGTATCCGGCGTAGCTGCGCAGGTAGGGCCGCAGCCCGGGGTGCCAGGGCCGGGTCACCCGCCGGCGACCGCCGATCCGCGCGACCGTGACCCCCGGGCCGGCCCAGGCGCCGCCCCGTACGTCGAGCTCCGACACAGCCGTCCTCCCCGACGTTCGACCGCGCGCCGGCCGACCCGATGATCCCCGGCGGCCGGCGGGGAGCACGCTGAGCGGAGCGCATGTCGGCGGTCCGTCAACCGCCACGGTACCCGGCCCTCCCGGTCCGGTCCGGTGCGTATCCGAAGGAGGCCGAGAATCGCCCGGCGGGCGGCCGGGATCGCGCTCCGGCGGTCCGATGTCCGTCCCGCCGTACGGGAGCGGGCTTGACGGTGCATCTGATTAGGCGCCATATTATCTGCATGACGAAGGACGGGGAGGGCGTCGAGGCTCCCACGCTGGAGCAGGCCAGGCAGCAGGTCGAGGGCTACGGCCTCGCGGTCGATCCGCAGGCGGTGCTGGTCGCGGTGCGGCTGATCTCCGCCGGCGCGCGGGTCGGCCGGGCGGCCGAGGTGCACTTCTCCCGGTTCGGCCTGTCGACCGGGCGCTACCGGTTGCTCGCCGACCTGGAGGGCTGCGGCGGGGAGAAGTCGCCGTCGGGGCTGGCCGCCGACCTCGGCGTCTCCCGGGCCACGGTCACCGGCCTGGTGGACGGCCTCGAGCGGGACGGCCTGGTGGCCCGCCGCGCGAGCGTCGATGACGGGCGCGGCGCGGTGGTGGTGCTGACCGCCCGTGGCGCGCAGCGGCTGCGTGACATGGCGCCCGAGCACTTCGGGCGGCTCGAGGAGATGGTGGGCGGCCTGAGCGTCCAGGAGCGCACGGTCTTCCTCGACCTGCTCGCGCGCGTCGTCCGGGGGAGTGCGGCCCTGACCGCCGACTGACCCGAGTCGCGATGCACCGTGCCCCGCCCGGCGGCGGGGCCTGTTTTTCGCCCACATAGTTAGCCACCTAATTACACTGCTGCCCGACCCCGAGAGGACCACCATGCCGAGAACCCTGGAAGTCGCCACCCCCGCACGCCCGTTCATCCTCTGGCGCGAGGTCCTGACCGCGTACGCAGCTCCCGCGCTGACCGCCGGTGCGGCCGGAATCGCCACCGGGCAGCGGGACCTGGCGATCGCCGCGTGCACCTCCATCGCCGGCACCTCCGCGGTGGTCGCGTACCTGCTCGGCGCCTGGCTGCGACACGGGGGACGCCCGCGGCGCTGGACCACGAGGCTGCCTCGGGTGGTGCTGACGGCCGTGCTCGTCGCCGCCACGACCACCGCAGGTGCCCTGCTGGGCTGGTCCGCGGCCCACTGGCTCCCCGCCCACACCGCCGTCCCGGCCGCCGGGTGGCTGGAGCGCCTGCGGATCGACCTCCCGCTCTCCGCCGCCCTCGCCACCACCATCGTGACCCTGCGCTGGCGGGCCACCGTCCGCCCCCGGCACGCCTGACCCACTCCTGACAACCGCTCCCGACGACCCGATCCCGACAGCCTCAGGAACAGGAAACGACATGATCACCGTCATCGGCGCCACCGGAACCACCGGCACGGCGTTGCTCCGGAGCCTGCACGCGCTCGGCGTGCCGGCCCGCGCACTGACCCGGACCCCTCAGCAGGACGAGCGGACACCGCTCCTGGAGGTCCGCCACGCCGACGCCGCCCGCCCCGCCTCCCTCCACGCCGCCTTCGAGGGCACCAGTCAGCTGTTCCTCGCCATGGCCAACGGCCCCGAGCAGGTCGAACTCGAGACCCGGGTGATCGACATCGCCGCGGACAGCGGTGTGCGGCACATCGTCAAGATCTCCGCCCCGGCCGCCGAGGCCGATTCGCCGGTCGCCGTCTCCCGCGGGCACCACGCCGTCGAACAGCACCTCCGGGTCGCCCCGGTCACCCACACCGTGCTGCGGCCGTACGCCTTCATGCAGAACCTGCTGCGCCAGGCCCCGGGCGTCGCGGCCGGATCGGTGCTCCTCGGCGCGATGGGCGACGCGCCCTGCAACTACATCGACGGCCGTGACATCGGCGACGTCGCCGCAGCCGTACTCACCCGGCCGGACCTCGCCGGCGGCACCTACACCCTGACCGGCCCCGAAGCCGTCAGCCACCCCGAACTGGCCGACCGACTGACTGCTCTGACCGGCACCCCGGTCCGCTACGTCGACCTGCCCCCGGAGGCACTGCGCGACCACCTCGTCCGCCAGGCCCGGATGCCCGGCTGGCTCGCCGACCACGTCACCGAGATCCAGCAACTCGCCCGGACCCGCCCCGAACACCCCACCGGCACCGTGGCCCACCTCCTCGGCCGCCCACCCCGCACCCTGCACGCCTTCCTGCAGGAACACCGCCACCACTTCGTCCACTGAGGGAGTTTCTCGTTGGCCTGCTGTCCGGACGGCCCGGACAGCAGGCCACGCTCGTTGCCGAATCCCGCGCGAGGTCGAGGAGGGCGAGCGGGCGTCGTGGGTCGAGGGCGTCTGCCGCCGGGCCGACCCGTGCCCACTACGTTCGCGGTGCCCGCTGCACGCCGACCACCACGAGCAGGGCTCCGACCGCGATCAGCCCGTACGCGATCAGCGGGTTCCGGTAGGAGAAGAGAGGTACCGCCAGCAAGAGGTGGACCGCAGCCATCGTGAGCAGGCCCCACCGGGATGCGACCGAGGGGTTCCTGGGCAGCCGTACGGCGCTGCGCCCGACCCGGACGCACACGGCCGTCCAGCCGATGCAGAGGGCGAACTCCCGCAGGTGCAGGCCCTCGAACTCCGATCTTCCGACCACCCACTCCATCGTGATACCGGCGCAGATGAAGAGCGTGTACAGCGCCTCGCTCCACAGGGCCGCCGCCGCGAACCCCGACACTGTCTTGCGCACGAACCGCTCCCCGATCGATGATCTATCCTCGACCGACAGGACGGGCGCGACGCCTCGGCGGTTGCGGAGTCGAGGGAGGGCTTCGTAGGCGCGCTCCGACACACCGGAGGGCTGCGGTGCGTGTCCGCCGTCAGGATTTTCCGGGCCGGGGCGTTGGGTGAGAAGCCCTGGCCTCCGCGGTCGGGGCTTCGGAGTGGTCGCTTGGTGCAGGGCCTCGATGAATCGTCCACCCGACAGATCGCCACAAGCCGGACGCCACGCGACTACGCCGAAGCCCCGGGAAGGCCACGGCCCCGTGTCATCCCCTCGGAGGAAATGAGCTGCATGAAGGACAAGCCTGGCAATGTCGAGCCGGATCCGTTGCGAGGTCGACTCGACTTCGGTGTCGAAGGCGGGGTGGCGCCGTGATCGAGCGCCGTGGCGTTCCCTTGAGGGCGGGTCAGGTCGAGGAGGGCGAACTGTACGAGCTGCTCATGAATTCGGCAGCGCTCAAGCCTCAGATGGAGGCCGCCCGCAGGCTCATCTTCAACTCTTTGAGGGTGCGGGAGTGGATGATCGAAAATGGTTTTGTCGATCTCGTCGAAAAGCCTGACGGGCGGTGTGCAGTTATTCTGCTCGATCGGGCGATGGAATATGTGGACGGCTGCATTGCCAGGCACGAGGGGATTCCAGGGCTCACCAGGTCGGAATACGCCGTCATTTGTGTTGCGGCGAACATTTCCGGCGCCAGAACCTCTCTGCGCTATATTCTGCCGGACCTTGACAGGGCGGACATGGAAGCCGTGGCGGAAGCAATGATGTACGCCGCCGGGTTCATGGACGGGCTTGCGGATGCGGCCGGGAACGAGCCCGCCGACGGGTCGGAACTGGGCCCCAACTCTGCGGATTTCGATCGCCGTTTGGGGATGTAGGGCCCGCCTCCGGCGACGTTCCGGCCGCGCTCGGTGCACGTGCCGTCGTTTCGGGGGCGGAGGACCGGGCCCGCGTGTGCTCCGAGATGCGGGGCGGTGGGTCTGGCACGGTTCGTTGCATGCCTTCCCTCCTCGCGCCGCCGCCCCCGGTCCTGGTCGTCCCGTGCCGGGACGCCGCGTGACCGGCGGTACGGGCGGGCCCGGGCCGCTGGTGCGGTGGCGGGAGCGGCTGCGCCCGGCCGAACGTCCCCCGGGTGGTTCGGCGCTGCTGCGCAACGGCCGGATCCTGGCGGCGAGCGCGGTGCTGGCCGCGGGGCTCGGCGCGCTGTTCTGGCTGCTGGCGGCCCGGTGGTTCTCCGCCGCCACGGTCGGCCGCAGCTACGCGCTGCTGTCCGCGGCGATGCTGCTGGCCACCCTCGGATCGCTGAACCTGGGCGACGTGCTGATCCGGTTCCTGCCGACCGCCGGCGAGCGCGGCCGGTGGCTGGTGGTGCGCTGCTACGCCATCGCGGCCGGGACCAGCGCCGCGGTGGCGGTCGGGTTCGTCCTGCTGGCCAAGTGGATCTCACCCGGCCTCACCGAACTGCGCGAGCCGTGGTCGGCGGTGCTGTTCATCGTGGCGACCGGTGGCTACGCGGTCTTCGTCCTCCAGGACGGGGCGTTGACCGGCCTGCGCCGGCCGGGTTGGGTGCTGGCCGAGAACTTCGTGTTCGCCGTGGCGAAGGTGCTGGTGCTGGCGGTGTGCGCGGCCCTGGCGGTCGCCTCGGGCATCCTGCTGTCCTGGGCGGTGGGCCTGGTGCTCGCCGTGCTGCTGGCGAACTCGGTGCTGTTCGCCCGGGCCCTGCCCGAGGCCCGCCCCGTCCGCCCCTCCCGCGACGACGACCGTGCCGCCACCCGCACAGCCGCCCGCGACGACGACCGGCCCGGCGGCCAGCCGCAGCGGATGGCGCGCTACGCGGCCGCGGACTACGTCGGACAGCTCGGGCAGACCGCCGTCGCCAAATCGCTCCCGCTCCTGGTGCTCGCCCGCCTCGGCGCCGAGCAGACCGCCTACTACTCGCTGGCCTACCTGGTCACCGACACCCTCTACCAGGCGGCGTACAGCATGGGCCAGTCGCTCACGGTGGAGGGCGCCGCCGAACCCGGCCGGCTCGCCGAGCACGCCCGCCGGATGCTGCGGCACACCGCCGCGCTGATCACCCCCGCCGCCCTGGTCACGGTCGCGGCGGCGCCGTGGATCCTGCGCCTGTTCGGGGCCGACTACGCCGAGCACGGCACCACCGTGCTCCGGCTGATGGCCCTGTCCGCGCTGCCCAACGTGCTGTTCGGCGTCGCCGTCCACGTCGCCCGGGTCCGGCAGGCCCTGGTCTTCCTGACCGGCCTCCAGCTGGCCTTCGCCGCGCTGCTCCTGCTGCTCGTCCTGGTGCTGATGCCCCGCCACGGCCTGACCGGGGTGGGCGTCGCCTGGCTGGCCACCTCGACCGTCCTCGCCCTCGCGCTCGCCGTGACGGCGCGCCGCTGGCTGTCCGGCGGACCCCAGCACCCCTGACCGGGCCGGGCCGTACTCGTTGCTGCCCCGCCGCGAACGCACAGAGACCGCTCGGGCCTCACGGCCGGGCGGTCTCTGCTGTCCGGGCGGGCCCATGCGCCAACACGGCCCACTCCGGCTGTTCCCGAATTCGTTGGAGTGAACAGCGCCCCGGGTACCCGACCGAGAGGTCTGGACGACGCCGCAGCAATCGTCACACCCGGACATGGCAGGAACAAGGGGACGCTGCGCGAATGCGCATCAATTTTCGGTTTCGTCCGCTCGGCCTGCGGATCTCCACCGGAAGTGTTCCCGAAGTCCCGGCACCGACCTGGACAACGGCGCATCAATCCGCGCTGCGTTCACCGAACGGATTGGGAATCGGGGGCCCGCCTGACAGAGTGTCACTCGAACGAATGCTTCGGTGACGCCAACCATCGAAGGTTCGACCCGTTGGAGTAGACAGTGCTATCGGAGGTGTCCTCGATGACGAGGAAGCGTGTGAAGTCCACCCCTGCTCCCGCCCGCTGCGCCGAGGCCGGCCCGCCGCGCCCGGTCCCGTCCTGGCTGCCGGGCCGGGCCGAGGCGATCGTGATCGTGGTCGTCATCGCCGTCGCGGCGGCCCTGGTCATGGCGGGCATGTCGGCCGGCGCGGCGCTCGAACTGGCCGGCGGCGGCTGGCTGGTGGGACAGCGGCTGCGATCGGAGCGGGTCTGAGCGACGAGGCCCACCCGCGATGGGACGCAGAGAGAACCCGGTCGCGGCCGGCGAACCGGCGCTGCGCCGCCTGGCCTGCTGGCTCCGCGAGCAACGTGACCGGGCCGAATTGACCTACCGCCAGCTCGCCGATCGGACGAACTTCCACCCGACCACCCTGCAACGGGCCACCAGCGGTCGCTCGCTGCCGAGTTGGGAGGTCGTCGAGGCCATGGCCCGCGCCTGCGACGCCGACCTCAGGACCGCCCGCAGGAAGTGGACCCAGGCCAACTACTGGGCCCACGTGCCCAGACCCTCCGGCGGGCAGCGCCGTCGTGCACCACGGCGGCTCAACCCGGAGCAGGTGGACTCCTTCGCCGACCTGCGCCGGGCGATGCACGAGATGCGCCGCAAGGCGGACTGGCCCTCCCTCGAGGAACTGGACCGCCGGGCGCGGGCACGCGGCAACCGCCTGCCGTCCAGCACCCTGGCACTGGTCCTCAAGGGCGAGGCCCCGCTGCACCGGACCCTGCTCACGACCTATATGGAGGCCTGCGGCGTCAAGGAGAGCCGTCGCGCCCTGTGGTCGGCGGCCTGGGAACGGACGCACAACGCCCGCACCCGGGTGCCGATGACCGCCAAGACCTACCAGCGCGAATTCGCCCGCGCGATGAAGACCTCCGCCGGCAGCATTCCGACCGAGACCCTGTTCAGGCTGTGGGTCGCACTGAAGAGCAGCGTGAACGCCGACAAGGCCGACCCGCACCTCCAGGCCCCGCCGGGTCGCGACGGCAGCGGGGAGGCCCCGGCGCTCGTGCGGTGACCAGGTCCTGCGGACAGGGTCGCATCCCTGGCCCTGTCCGCAGACCGTCCCATCCGCCCACCGGCTACCTCGGGAACACCATGCCCATACCGCCCAGCCCCGCACCCCAACTCGACCTGTGGGCCCTGCACGACCTCCACCGCGAGAACTACCTCCGCTACGCCGCCCTGCTGCTCACCCCCGACGACGCGAGCAGGGTCGTCCGCGAGGCCTTCCACGAACTCGCCGGACACTGGCACGACGTCCTCGCCGCAGCCAGCCCGGCCGCCTGTGCCTGGCAGGCACTGCGCAGGCGGGTCTGCGCGCTGGCCGGCCCCCGCCCGCTCGGCCCCGTCGCCCACCTCACCGCCCCGCAGCAGGACGTCCTGCTGCTCCACCTGGTCCTCGACCTTCCACCGGTCGCGGTCGCGGCCGTGACCGGCACCGAGCCCGCGACCGTCCACGTCCACCTGCGCTCCCTGGCGACGGCCCCGCAGCACTGCTGAGCGGCCCGGCGCGCACCCGCCCGCCGTACCGCCTCAGCAGCCGTCCGGCCCACCCGACGCCGTCACCGTCGCCGTCGCGGTGGCGGTTGCGGCGGCCTCGGCGAAGGCGAGTACCAGCGGGTCGGGGTCGGCCGACGGCCAGGCCAGGACGACCCGGCTCGGCGGGTGGCCGGTGACCGGGACGAAGGCGATGCCCTCGGTACGGTGACGGTGCGCCGCCGCGGCGGGCAGGACCCCGACCGCACCCTGCCAGAGCACCGCGTGCAGGCACTCCGCCACCGAGCGGACCACCGGACCGGACGCCGCGCCGTCCGCACCGGCCGACCAGTAACCGCGCCAGGCGGGATCGGCCTCCTCGGGCAGCCGGATCCACGGGCGGTCGCGCAGCTCCCCGACCGCGACCGTGCCCCGGCCCGCCAGCGGATCGTCCACCGCGAGGGCCGCCACCACGGACTCCTCGCCGAGGTGGCGGACGCTCAGCCCCGCCAGGTCGAACGGGAGCCTGGTCAGCGCCAGGTCGACGCGCCCGGACCGCAGACCGGCGGTCGGATCGTCGATCCCGCTCTCGCTCAGCCGCACCTCGGTGTCCGGGTGCGTGCGCCGGAACGCGGCGACGATCCGCGGACCGAATCCGAGCCCGGCACCGGAGACGGTGCCCACCACGACCGGACGCCGCCGCCCCACCGCGCGGACCCGCTCGCCGACCAGCTCGGCCGCCTCCAGCAGCCGCCGCGCCTCGACCAGCAGCACCGCACCCGCCTCGGTCAGCCGCACGCCCCGCGCCGAGCGCTCGAACAGCCGGCAGTCCAACTCGTCCTCGAGCTCACGGATCCGCTGGCTCAACGGCGGCTGCGACATGTGCAGGCGCGCCGCGGCCCGGCCGAAGTGTTGCTCCTCGGCGACGGCGACGAAGTAGCGCAGACGGCGGTGGTCCATGGCAGGCACGATAGCGAGACGCTGGGCACCGGAGCGAAACGGTCTTGGACCGGCCCGGTCGCCTGCTGGTGAGCTTGATCCACCGAGCCCGCCGGCCGGCCTCGGACGATCGGCGGGTGGAACCGACCAGCTGGGAGCACCGATGCCGCACGACCACCACCACCCGTACCACGACCCGTCCGACCTGGCCCGGGCCCGCGAGGTCGGAGCGCTCGCCCCTGAGGAGTTCGCGGCCTGGCGCTCGTTCCAGGAGGCGGTGGACCGCGGCGACGGCGCGCTGGACCGCAGGACCCGCGAACTGCTCTCGATCGCGGTCGCGCTCACCACGCAGTGCTCCTACTGCCTGGACGTCCACACCGGCCAGGCCCGCCGGCACGGCGTCACCGCCCAGGAACTCGCCGAGGTCGTCTTCGTGGCCGCCGCGGTCCGGGCCGGCGGCTCGCTCGCCCACGGCCTCCAGGCGATGAAGCTGTACGAGGCGCACGGCGGCGCCACCACGCTCCCCGCGTAGCCGGGCCGCCGCCGGGGCCGGCCGGGCTCCCGGCGGGCCCCGGCGCCGCCGTGACCGGTGGTCAGGAGCGGGCCGGCAGCCTGCGGACGCCGTACAGCCCCGCGCCCAGCGCGAGCACCGCCGCCCCCGCGAGCACCGAGGCGGCGGGCAGCGTGAACGCCAGGACCAGGCACCCGGCCACCCCCACGACGGGCAGCACGCGCGGCGGGCGCCCCTCCTCAGGGGTCAGGGTCAGGGCGGCGGCGTTGGCCACCGCGTAGTAGGCGATCGCGCCGAACGAGGAGAAGCCGATCGCGCCGCGCAGGTCCGTGGTGGCCGCGAGGACCGCGACCACGGCCCCGACCGCGAGCTCGGCCCGGTGCGGCACCCGGTAGCGGGGGTGCACGGCGGCCAGGGCGTGCGGCAGGTGCCGGTCGCGGGCCATCGCGAGCGTGGTGCGGGAGACGCCCAGGATCAGCGCGAGCAGCGAGCCGAGCGCGGCGACCGCCGCCCCGGCGCGCACCACCGGGGCCAGGCCGGGCACCCCGGCCGCCCGCACCGCCTCGACCAGCGGAGCCGCCGCACCCGCCAGCCGGTCCGGGCCGAGCACCGCCAGGACGGCGAGCGCGACCACGGCGTACACGACCAGGGCGATGCCGAGCGCCGTCGGGACGGCGCGGGGGATGGTGCGCCCGGGGTCGCGGACCTCCTCGCCGAGCGTGGCGATCCGGGCGTAGCCCGCGAAGGCGAAGAACAGGAGGCCGGCCGCCCGGAGGATGCCGAGGGGGCCGGCGTCCGCGCCGACGGCCCAGCGCGCCGCCTCGGCGCCCGGGCCGGTGAGGCAGGCGACGACCACCGCGGCGAGCACCGCCAGGACGGCGGCGACGATCGCCCGCGTCAGCCGGGCCGCCTTCTGCACCCCGGCGTAGTTCAGCGCGGTCAGCGCCACCACGGCGGCGACCGCCGCCGCGTGCGCCCGGGCCGGCCACAGGTAGGTCCCGGCGGTCAGCGCCATCGCCGCGCAGGACGCGGTCTTGCCGACCACGAAGCCCCAGCCGGCGAGGTACCCCCAGAACTCGCCGAGCCGCTCCCGGCCGTACACGTAGGTCCCGCCGGAGGCCGGATGACGGGCGGCGAGGCGGGCGGAGGAGGTGGCGTTGCAGTACGCCACCACGGCGGCCACCGCCAGGCCCGGCAACAGCCCGGAACCGGCCGCCGCCGCGGCCGGGCCGAGCGCGGCGAAGATGCCCGCACCGACCATCGCCCCGAGCCCGATCAGCACCGCGTCGAAGACACCGAGCCGTCGCTCCAGCGCGTCCGGCCCCGCCGGCGGCGGTGCGGACACCGTCACGATCCACCTTCTTCCTCCCGAGCACGGGCACGGGTTCCGGGCGCACCCTAGAGCAGCAGGGTGTCCGGGGAGCGTCGTCCTCCCGTCCGTCCGGTGGGCCCGGTCACCCGGCCCGGCCTACGGTGGAAAGCGGTGACGGGTCCGCGGCCGGTCCGCCCGGCTGCCCGGTGCGCCGACAGGGACGGTGAGGACATGTGCAGGTGGCTGGCCTACTCCGGGTCGCCGATCGCGCTGGCGGAACTGCTCTACAAACCGCAGCACTCGCTGATCGACCAGAGCCGGCACGCCCGGATGGGCGTCGAGACCACCAACGGTGACGGCTGCGGCGTCGGCTGGTACCCGGACCTCGCCGACCGCGCGTCACCGGCCGAGCCCGCGGTATTCCGCGCCACCGGCCCGGCCTGGAGCGAACGCAACCTGCTCGAACTCGCCCGCTGCGTCCGCTCGCCGCTCTTCCTGGCGCACATCCGCGCCTCCACCGGCACCGCCGTCCAGCAGAGCAACTGCCACCCCTTCCGGTACGGCCACTGGCTGTGGATGCACAACGGGGCGATCCACGGCTTCCCGGAGCTCAAGCGCGACCTGGCGCTGCTGATCGACCCGTCGCTCTACCCGTACGTCGAGGGGTCCACCGACTCGGAGCTGATGTTCTACCTGGCGCTCTCCCTCGGGCTGCGGGACGACGCCCCGCGCGCCGTCGAGCGCATGATCCGCACGATCGAGGAGGCGGGGCAGCGCCACGGCGTCCCCGCCCCGCTGCAGATGACGGTGGCGGTCAGCGACGGGAGCCGGCTGTGGGCCTTCCGCTACTCCACCGAGCACCGCTCACGCTCGCTGTTCTTCAGCACCGACGTGCGTACGCTGCGCACCCTGCACCCGGAGGTGGCGGCCCTCAAGGAGGTCGCCGACGGGACGCGGATCGTGGTCTCCGAGCCGCTCGGCGACCTGGAGGGCGCCTGGCACGAGGTCCCCGAGTCCTCCTACGCCTACGTCGCGGACGGTCACGGCGAACTGCACCCGCTCAGCTCCGTCGCGGCCTGAGCGGCCTGAACCCCCGGGGGCAGTCCGCGGAGCGGCCCTCAGAGCACGTCGTAGGTGAGGTGTGTCGCGGTCGAGGTCACGATGACGCTCCGTTGGACCAGGGTGCGTGGTACCGCGCCGGTGAACAGGGGGGTGCCGGCTCCCAGGATGACGGGGGACAGGTGCAGTGTGAGGGCGTCGACCAGGCCTGCGTCCAGTGCCGAGCGGACCAGGGCGCCGCCGCCCATCAGGACGGCGTCCAGGTCCGTGCCGGTGCGGGCCGAGGCCGCTTCGGCGCGTTCGCGCGCGGCGGCGACGGCGTCGGGCAGGCCGGTGGTGACGAAGGTCCAGTCGAGTTCGTCCAGCCGCACCGACTCCGGCTCCGCGCTCGTCACCACGACGAAGGCGGGCCGGCCGACCTCGGCGGCGCCGTAGCCGGTCTCGTCGTCCCAGCCGTTCGGCCCGTCGACCACGTCGAAGAGCCTGCGGCCGAGGACGACGGCGCCCGAGCGGCCGGTCGCCTCCCGCAGCACCCGGCGGTCCTCGGGGTCGTCGGAGAACGCCCAGGTGTGCAGCGCCTTGCCGCCGGTCCCCAGGCCGCTGTCCGGCCCGGGGTCGGGGCCGGTGACGAAGCCGTCGAGGGAGATCGTGATGTCCGCGACGACCCTGGTCATGGTGCGGCCCCGGTGGTCGGCCGCCGGTACGCGGTGCTCATACCGGAAGTATCCGACCGGCGCCGGCAGGCCTCAACCGCACCCGGTCGAGGCTCCCGGCCCGGCCCTCACAGGCTCGTCAGCAGGTCCCGGACCGCCGCCGGCCGGGACAGGAACGGGTGGTGACCGGTGTCGAGTTCGACGACGGCGCCGGCCCGGCGGGCGTATTCGCGCTGCAGCCGCGCCGGGGTGCCCCGGTCCTGCGCGCAGACCAGGTACGTCGAGGGCACCTGCTGCCAGGCGGCCGCCCCGACCGGCTGCCCGGTCACCCGTACGCTCTGCCGGGCGAGGTGGTCGGCCGCCTGCGCCTGGTCCTCGGGGGCGCAGTCCTGCAGGAAGGTGTCCACGAGCAGCTCGGGGCGGACGCCGAAGGTACCGGCGCCGGGGTCGACGTCCAGGAACGGGGCCGGGCCGCCGTCGCCGAAGTCCGACAGGCTCTGCCCGACCTCCGGCAGGTAGCTGGAGACCAGCAGCAGATGGCGCACCGATCCGACGCCCGCGGCGGCCTCCGCGGTGACGATGCCGCCGTAACTGTGCGCGACCACGACGGTCGGCCCGTCGCCTGCCTCCAGCACCCGCCGCACCGCGGCCACGTCCTCCGCCAGCCCCGGGCCGTCGGCGCCAGCGGGCGGGCCCGCCTCGCCGCAGCTCGGCAGCGCCGGGGCCTCGCTCGCCACGCCCCGCTCCCGCAGCAGCTCGGCGGTGCGGCGCCACCACCACGCGCCGTCCCGCACGCACGCCCCGTGCACGAACACGACCCTCATCGCCACCTCCACGTCGGCCACCACCGTCCGGAACGGACCGGCGACCACAGGCTCGCACGGCCGCCCGCCGTCCGGCGGCGGTTACGCCCACGGCGTCACCCGCAGCGGCGGCGACCGGACATAGGATCGCCTGGTACCCCGGGCCCGGGGCCGGGCGTTCACTCCGTGTCACCGAGAAGGGGATCGGCCATGAGCTACACCGTGGATTTCCAGACCGTCTCGACCGTCGGTCTCGAGTCGTCACCCGTGGCGGAGGCACTCGCCGGGCTGCGGGCGAACGAGGCCCGGTACCTCAAGAACAAGTACGACCACACCTTCACGGTGGAGCCGGCGGCCGAGGCGGCCGAGGTCGTCGAGCGGGTGCACCGGATCCTGAAGGAGGAACGCGACCTCGTCATCGCCTCCCGGCCGCTCGAGGCCACCGCCTTCCAGGTCGAGAACATCAGCATGGCGTACGTCTTCTACGAGAGCGGCCTGTCGATCAACGTGATGTACACGGTCGACGACCCGAAGAAGCGGGCGGTCGGGTTCAAGCTCTCGGACGGGATGGAGGTCCCGGCGGAGCTGGCCGACCGGTTCAAGTTCGCCCGGCAGAAGTCGAAGCTCGCCGGGACCATCCGCGGGTCGTACTTCGTCATCAAGAACGAGTACTGAGCCGGGCGTCCCGGAGGGGACGGCGGGCAGGCCGGCCCGGAGGCTCACCGGGGGCGGAGATCCGTCCGCTTTTGTCCTGCTGCGTCCGGTGCTGTACTGGTGCGTATGGTCAGTGGACAGGCACGCCGCCGCAGGCGGCGCGCGGCGCGGGCGGAGCAGGAACGTGCCGCGCAGGAGACCCGCACCCGGGTGCAGCTGCTGATCGAGCTGACCGCCCGCAACGCGGCCTACCGCAAAGGGCTGCTCGCCGCCGTGAAGGGGCTCAGCCCGCAGGAGGCGGCGATCCTCGCCGACCTGGAACGGCACGGGCTGCAGGTCCCGCAGCTGCACGACGTGCTGTGCGGCGGGCACGTGCTGGTCGACGAACCGCAGCTCTACGAGGCGTGGCGGTTCCCCGAGGTGAGCCACCACCGGCTGTCGAGCCATCACCGCGACATCGACAAGTCCCGCTACCCGGACATCGGCATGCGCGGCCAGGTGGTGCGCGAGAAGCTGCACGGCCGCACCGCGAACGGCACCTGGCTGCAGCTGGAGAAGACGCCGGCCGCGTTCGGCGCCCGCAAGCTGCCCAGCCTGAACGACCTGCGCCATCTGATGGACTACGTCGTCTACCGGATCACCCGCAGCAACGTCGGCCCGTGGGGGCTGTCCCGGGTCACCGAGCGGCGGCCGATGTACCTCTCGCCCGCGGTCGCCGTGCCCACCGCGCTGAGCGCGCCGGTCTCCCGCTCGCTGGCCGAGGCGCTCGGGCGGATCGAGGCCGACGACGACGCCACCTCGGCCTCCGCCGACCTCGCCGGGCGCTTCCCGCCGCCCGAGCGGGGCGAGCCGTCCGACGAGCTGGGCGGGACGCTGTCCGGTCGCTCCGGGCGGGGACTGTTCGGCAACTCCCAGGTGTGGATCAGCGAGGCACCGCTGCCGCCCGCGGCCCGCGTGCTCTCCGCCCCGGACGGCGGCCCGCCGCCGGGGACCCGATGGACGGAGGACGACCGGTGAGCGAAGGCGATGCTCCGCAGCCCGAGGCGGGGGCCGCGTCCGTCCCGGAGGGGCTGGTGGACACCGTGGTCGAGCTGGTCCGGACCGGGGCGGTGCCGCTCGGCGCGTACACGGTGGCCGAACTGACGGTCGTGGACGCGGTCGTGGACTTCCTGGAGGCCCGCCCCTCGGACGAGGTGCTGGCCGAGGCCGTCCGCTCGCTGGCCGCCCGCCAGCTCCTGGTGCCCGGCGCCGGCGCGGACCGGATCCAGGTCCGGGGCGACCTCGGCATCGCGGTGGCCTTCCAGCGGCGCGCCCGGTCGGTCCTGGACGCGCGGATCACCGGCGCCGGGCCCGGAGAACCGTGGCGCACGCTCGTCCTGCCGCAGCCGGAAGAGGCCTGCCTGCTCGTCCGGATCGACGCGCTGGGCGTCCACGAGCTGTCGCTGCACACCCTGGAGGAGACCCTGCGGATCGTCGCCGAGTGGCTGCCGCAAGGGCCATGGGCGTCCTCCGAGCGGACGGGTGACCCGGACGCGGTGCTCGAGGCGGCCGAGCGCTCCGCCCTGCTCACCACCGTCCGCTACACGACCGTCGGCTCGGCGGAGATCGCCGGCGAGACCACCGACCTGATCCTGGCCGCCCGGGACGGGAAGCTGCACGCGTTCACCCGCGACCCCGCCGACCCCGGTCGCCTGGTCCCCAGGAGCGGGCGCGCCGTCGGCGTCCGCGACACCGTCGCCACCCTCCTGGACCACCGCCCGCCGCCCCGGCCCGAGGGCGCCGGCTGAGCATGGCTGCCCCCGGCGGCGCTTCAGGGGACGTCGAGTTCCCTGACCGCGACCGCGGTGTGCACCAGGGGCCGGCCGGTCGTCCCGTCGCGGCTGTAGCGCGTCGTCAGGTCCGTGACCACGACCTCGCTGCGGTGCAGTTCGATCACGTCGCCGACGGCCGGCAGCGGCAGGGCGCCCTGGACCTGGAGCCGCATCAGGTCGGTCTCGTCGGGGGAGGTGAACGTCACGCTGTGTTCGGCGGGCAGACCGCCGAGCAGCTCCGGGATCGCGGCGTCCTGCCGGACGATCTCCTGGTACACGGACACGCGCTTCTCCTCGGGGTGGTCGGTTCGGGGTGGGTGTTCAGCGGGCGCTGCCGAGGTCGCGGTCGGCGGCGGTGCCTTCGAGCATGAGGGTGGTCTCCTCGATGCGGTGGAAGCGGCCGTCGGGGGCGAA